>JALZID010000208.1 GCA_030860485.1 Pseudomonadota bacterium
ACGCCGATCTGCCGCCCTCCTCCCCGCAGACCTGGGGCGAGCAGACCGATGTCCCGGAGGCCGCGGACTGGTACAACGCGGGCTATATCATCTGCTGCGGGTCCAACCTCCCCATGACCCGCACCCCGGATGCCCACTTCTACACCGAGGTGCGCTACAAGGGCACCAAGGTCGTCGCGATCGCGCCCGACTACGCCGAATACGTGAAGTTCGCGGACCTCTGGATGCCGGTCAAACAAGGCACGGACGCGGCCCTGTTTTTAGCCATGGGCCACGTGGTGCTCAAGGAGTTCTTTCTGGACCGTGAAGAGGCCTATTTCACCGAATATGCCCGCGCCTACACCGATCTGCCGATGCTGGTCCGGCTCCGCCCGCACGGGGACGGCTATGCCTTCGATCGGCTCTTGCGCGCCTCGGACTTCGACGATGGGCTCGGCGAGGCCAACAACCCCGACTGGAAGGCCGTGGTCGTGGACGAGGACAGCGGCGAATACGTGGTCCCGAACGGCTCCATCGGCTTCCGCTGGGGCGAGGAAGGCCGCTGGAACCTGAAGCTCGAGCGCGACGGCGTGCGCATCCGCCCGCGGCTCTCGCTCCTCGGGCATTCGGACGAGGTCGTCGAGGTCAGCTTCCCGCATTTTAGCCCGACCCCCACCCTAACCCTCCCCCGCTCCGCAGGGGAGGGCCAGGGTGGGGGTGTGCTTAACCGCCGCGTCCCCGCCCGCAAGCTCATCCTCCACAGCCAAGAAGTCCTCTGCGCGACCGTGTTCGATCTCCAGGTCGCGCAGTATGGTGTCGATCGGGGCCTGGGCGGTGCCCATGTCGCGGCGCGCTACGAAGACCCCGACGTCCCTTACACGCCCGCCTGGGCCGAGTGCGTGACTGGTGTCCAGCGCGCCGACATCGTTCGCACCGCGCGGGAGTTCGCCGACAACGCGGCCAAGACGCTCGGCAAATCCATGGTGATCCTGGGGGCCGGGATAAACCACTGGTACCACAACGACATGACCTACCGCTCGATCATGAACCTCCTGCACCTGTGCGGTTGCGTGGGCCAGAGCGGGGGTGGCTGGGCACACTACGTCGGGCAGGAGAAGTTGAGACCGCAGGCCGGCTGGCAGCCCATCGCCTTCGCGCTCGACTGGCACCGGCCGGCGCGGCAGATGAACGGCACGAGCTTCTGGTACTTCCACACCGACCAGTGGCGCTACGAGCGCCTCTCGGCCGACACCCTGCTCGCGCCGACCGCCAAGAGCAGATATCGCGGCCATACCCTGGCCGATTACAACGTGGTCTCGCAGCGGCTCGGCTGGCTGCCCTCGGCCCCGCATTTCAACAAAAACCCGCTAGCGATCTGCGCCGAGGCCGAGGCGGCGGGTGCCGAGACCGAGCAGGAGATCGTGAATCACTTGGTGGGCCGGCTCAAGAGCGGCGAGGTGCGCTTCGCCGCCGAGGACATCGACGCCCCCGAGAACTGGCCGAGGAACCTTTTCGTGTGGCGCGCCAACCTCCTCGGCACCAGCGCCAAGGGCCACGAGTATTTCCTCAAACACCTGATGGGCGCCCAGAACGGCGTCATGCAGAACCCGCTCGAGGATGCCCGGGGCACGGAGACGCGCTGGCGCGACGAGGCGCCGATCGGCAAGCTCGACCTCATGGTGGACATCAACTTCCGGCTCAACTCGACCGGGGCCTACTCGGACATCGTCCTGCCCACGGCCACCTGGTACGAGAAGAACGATCTCAACACCACCGACATGCACCCCTTCATCCACCCCCTGACCGAGGCCGTGAACCCGGGGTGGGAATCGAAATCGGACTGGCTGATCTTCCGAAACATCGCCCGTGCCTTCGCCGTGCTCGCCGGGAAGCACCTCGGCAGGCGCAAGGACCTCCTCTGCATCCCGCTCATGCACGACTCGGCCTTCGAGCTCGGCCAGGCCATGGGGGTACGCGATTGGAAGCGCGGGGAGTGCGAGCCCGTCCCCGGAAAGACCCTGCCGCTCCTCAAGATCGTCGAGCGCGATTACGGCGAGACCTACAAGAAGTTCTGTGCACTCGGCCCGCTCATGGTCTCACAGGGCAATAACGTCAAGGGGCTGTCGTGGAACACCGAGGAGGAGTACGAGCGCCTCAAGGTCCAGAACGGCGAGATCACGGAGCCCGGCATCACCCAGGGCATGCCCTCGCTCCGCGATGATATCCATGTCTGCGACACGATCCTCATGCTCGCCCCCGAGACCAACGGCGAGGTCGCTCACAAGGGCTGGGAGGCCCTCAACAAAAAGACCGGCAGTGACCACACCCATCTGTCGAGCGGGCGACGCGACGACAAGCTCACATTCAAAGATCTGGTGGTACAGCCGCGCAAGATCATCACCGCCCCGACCTGGAGCGGGGTCGAGTCGGATAAGGTCAGCTACAACGCGGGCTACACCAACATCCACGAGCGCATCCCGTTCCGGACATTGACCGGGCGGGCGCATTTCTATCAGGACCACGAGTGGATGCTGGACTTCGGCGAGGGCTTCTGCACCTTCCGTCCGCCGGCCGATCTCCGGGCCACCGAGGGCGTGTGCGAGCGCCTGAACGGCAAGCCGCATCTCTTGCTCAACTGGATCACGCCACACAGCAAGTGGGGGATCCACAGCACTTACAACGACAACCTGACCATGCTGACCTTGTTCCGCGGCGGGCCGGTGGTGTGGGTCTCCGAGCGCGACGCGAAGTCAATCGGCCTCAAGGACAACGACTGGGTCGAGGCCCTGAACAGCAACGGCGCGACGGTGGCGCGCGTGGTCGTGAGCCAGCGCATCCCCGAAGGCATGGCGATGATGTACCACGCCCAGGAGAAGATCGTGAACGTGCCGGGCTCGAACACCACCGGCAAACGCGGCGGGATCCTGAACAGCGTGACGCGCGTGGTCGTCAAACCGACCCACATGATCGGGGGTTATGCGCAGCTCGCCTATGGTTTCAATTATTACGGCACCGTGGGCTCGCAGCGCGACGAGTACGTGCTGCTCCACAAGATCGAGGACACCGCCATCGACTGGCTGGAGCGTCCGCTCACCCCCGAGCGCGAGCGGCAATTGAACCCGCCCGGGATCGGGGATCTAGACCTGCCCGAGTCCCTGCCGCTGGCCGCACGCGAGGAGGCACCCGAACTGCCTGGCCTCAGTCCCGCCTATGGCCGGACCTAACTACTGGAGATCATTTAATGAAAGTCCGCGCCAACTTCGGCATGGTGATGAACCTCGACAAGTGCATCGGTTGCCACACCTGCTCGGTGACCTGCAAAAACGTCTGGACCAACCGCGTCGGGGTCGAGTACGTGTGGTTCAACAACGTCGAGACCAAGCCCGGGATCGGCTATCCCAAGAACTGGGAGGACCAGGGCAAGTGGAACGGCGGCTGGGTGGTCAAGGACGGCAAGCTGGAGCTCAAGGCCGGCGGCCGGGTCAAACGGCTCATGAATCTCTTCATGAACCCCGATCTCCCGGAGATCGACGACTACTACGAGCCCTTCACCTACGACTATGCCCATCTCCAGACGAGCCCGCTCGCCGAGGCCGCGCCGACCGCGCGCCCGCGCTCGCTGATTGATGGGCGCCGCATGGAGAAGATCGAGTGGGGCCCGAACTGGGAGGACGACCTCGCGGGCGAGTTCCAAAAGCGCGCCCAAGACACCAACTTCGCAGATATCGAAAAGGGCATCTACGCCGAGTTCGAGCACTCCTTCCAGATGTATTTGCCGCGGATCTGCAACCACTGCCTCAACCCCTCCTGTGTGGCCGCTTGTCCCTCGGGCTCCATGTACAAGCGCGAGGA
Source organism: Pseudomonadota bacterium (assembly GCA_030860485.1). Lineage (NCBI taxonomy): Bacteria > Pseudomonadati > Pseudomonadota > Pseudomonadota bacterium. Next base: position 3,832 of record JALZID010000208.1, read on the forward strand.
GGACGGCATCGTGCTGGTCGATCAGAACAAGTGCCGGAGCTGGCGCATGTGCGTGTCGAGTTGCCCCTATAAAAAGGTCTTCTACAACTGGGAATCGGGCAAGGCCGAGAAATGCACCGCCTGTTATCCGCGCTGGGAGTCGGGGCTGCCGACGGTGTGCTCCGAGTCCTGCGTCGGGCGCATCCGCTTCAACGGCATCATCCTCTACGACGCCGACCGCATCAGTGAGGCGGCCGCGGTCCAGAGCGAGCAAGACCTGTACGAGGCACAGATGGGGATCTTTCTCGACCCCAATGACCCTGCAGTGGTGGCGCAGGCTAGAGTGGACGGGATCCCGGATTCCTGGATTGAGGCGGCGCAGAAATCGCCCATCTACAAGCTCGTCATCGAATGGCAGGTCGCCTTCCCGATCCATCCCGAATTCCGCACGCTGCCCATGGTCTGGTACATCCCGCCGTTGTCACCCGTGCAGGCGGGCATCGACCAGGGGGCGATCCCCACCGATCCCGAGCACATGATCCCCAAGCTCGAGATGTTACGGATGCCGATCAAATACCTCGCGAACCTGCTCACCGCCGGTGCCGAGGCCCCCATCGTGCGGGGATTGAAGCGCGTGATCGCCATGCGCCAGTACTATCGATCGGTACAGGTAGAAGGCAAACCGGACCTCAGAGTCCTCGAAGAAGTGGGTCTAACGGAGGCGCAGGTGAAGGACATGTACCGCTACATGGCGCTCTCGAAGTACGAAGACCGTTACGTCATCCCGACCAGCCACGACGAGCTGCGCCACGAGGACTCCCATGCCTTCCAGGGGCAGATGGGCTACACCTTCGGCAACGACAGTTGCTCGGTAGCCGGGCACGACGGCTTCTCGCTGTTCCCCGAAAAGCGCAAGCAGGGCGCGGATGTCAAGGTGATGCAGTTCATGCCTCGCGCGCGTCCCAGGCCGGCCGCACCGGCCGAGCCCACCGGGCGCACGGGGACGGAGTAGTGCGGCTCTACAAGCTCCTGTCGGTGCTCTTGGAGTACCCCACAGCACAGCTCATCGAGCACCTGGGAGAGATAGAAGGAACGATCCCGGCACTGGAGCAAGCGACCGGGGAAGACCGCGAGGCGCTACGGACCTTCCTCGCCTGGGCTCGCGGCCTCCCACCGACCGAGCTTCAAGCCCACTACGTCAAGACCTTCGATCTCACCCCGGACAATGCCCTGTATCTCACCCATCACCTCTTCGAGGAGCAGGACCGCGCGCGCGGCCCGGCGCTGGTGCGGCTTTCCGAGTACTTCACGCAACGAGGCTTCGAGATCGACCGGGGCGAGCTGCCGGATTATCTCCCCTTGATCCTGGAATACGTCTCGACCTTGCCGGATATGGCGAGCGCACGCGACTTCCTGGAGCAGACGGCGGACGTGGCGAACGTGCTCGCGAAAAACCTGGTGCTCATGGAGAGCCCGTATGCGGCGCTCCTTCGCATGGTCGCGCGGCACGGAAAAGTATCCGAGCTCGCGGCTTAGAGTCTAATTATAAGAGACTCATAGGCATAGGCATCATTCCATGCGGTTACAGCAATTCTTCTTCGGCATCTACCCCTACATCGCGCTCAGCGTGTTTTTCCTCGGCAGCCTCATCCGCTTCGATCGCGAGCAATACACCTGGAAGGCCGACTCCTCGCAGCTCTTGGAGCGCGAGCGATTGCGCCTCGGCAGCAACCTCTTCCACATCGGGATCCTGGCGCTCTTCGCCGGCCATTTCGTGGGGCTCTTGACCCCGCATGCGGTGTGGGAGGCCATCGGCGTTTCCGACGAGTCCCACCAGGTCCTCGCCATCGGCGTTGGGGCGCTCTTCGGGGTGCTGTGCATGATCGGCGGCGTCATCCTGTGGCGGCGGCGCATGTACAACCCGAGAGTGCGCGCCACCTCGCGCCTCATGGACATCTTCATCCTCGACTGGTTGCTCGTGACATTGGGCTTTGGCCTCTCGACGATCCCCGTGTCGGCCTACCATGCTTTCCATGGCGATGTGAGCGCCATGGTCCTCCTCGCCGAATGGGCCCAGAGCGTCGTCAGCTTCCGCGCCGATCCGGGGCTACTCGATGGCGTCGGACTCATCTACAAGGTCCATCTTTTCTTCGGGCTCACGGTGTTCCTGTTCTTCCCCTTCACGCGCCTCGTGCATGTCTGGAGCGTGCCCCTCGGCTATCTGTTCCGGCCCTATCAGATCGTCCGCACCAAGCTCGTGCGTTACCACCGCTGAGGGCTCGTGAAAGGATCCGCTGGGCTCGGGGCGACACACGAGGGCCCCTCCGCCCCAGGTATCTCCGGATTCCAGGACCCGGCGACCGATTTTAGTGACGGCCTCGCGGTCCTCCTCGCCTACCACGAGCGCTTCCTCGTGGAAGGACAGCGGCTTGTGGCGTTCGCCGCGACCCTGGCGCAACAGGGCCTCGACGAAGCGGGTGCGGCCGAGGCATTACGCCTGGCCGAGTGGTACGAAAACGCCATGCCACTGCACCATCGCGACGAAGAACGAGCCCTCTTCCCGCGCATCGTCAACCGCTCTTTTCTCATCGACGGGATGATCGAGCGTCTGGCCTTGGACCACGACGAGATCGAGGCAGCGTGGGGCGAGCTGGCCCCCTTGCTCCGCCACCCCGAGCAGATCGCAAACCCCAAACGCCTGTCCCAAGTCACACATCCCTTCGAGAAGCTCCTGCGCGAGCACATCGTGCGCGAGAACGAGGATTTCTTTCCCAAACTGGAAACGTTATTGGCCTCCGACCAGCGCCGCGACATCGGACTGGACATGGCGCGCCTGCGGGGACGGCAGTTACCGAGTGGTTGACCGCACCCTGACAGCGTAGGCGTTCGCGCCTTGAGGGTCGCCACGACCGTTCGTCCTCTGAGTCCCGCGCTCCGCCGCATACCGAAGTTTCACGCCCGAGCCGGTGTCGGACTCATGCGTCGATGGGTCGATGCGTCTTCAAGGCTCGACAAGCCGGTCCTTGTTCCCTTCCCGTTCCGGACGATGAGCTGGTGTTGGTCGAAGTCCACGTCCTTGACGCGCAGCCGGGTGCACTCCATGAGCCGCAATCCGGAAGACGCTCGCCATCCCATCGGATCCCGATCCTCATGTCTGTCCATGCCAATCCCCTTCCGCAACCCTCTTTTGATGCGGGCCCCCATGTCCCTCGCAGCACCACTATTGAGCCCACAGCCTCTTCTCAAGCCGTACGCCATTGACAATGCCCCGATAGTAGCCCGAAAGCCTCTCTATCTCTCTGTAACCCCGACCTCGGTAGAACCAGAGTGCTGCTTCACTGTCCTCTCTCGCTTCAACCTCAATTCGTTCAATGCCAGCGATAAGTGCGCACTCCTCGAGCCACAAGAGAATGGATGCTCCTAAACCTCTTTTTCGCTGCGTCTTGTGAACTCCAAGAAGTACTAAGTGAGCCGTGTTGTCTCCGTAGGCCATGATTCCAAAACCAAGGACATAGCCGCGGTCATGAACTACAGCGACGTTCGTTGATTTGTCACGAATCGCCCTCAGCACCCTGGCTTCGGTCCACACCCAGCCCAGCCCATTTTCGATGTAGTCTCTAGACATCTCTGCAATGCTGCGGGCATCGTCTGGCAACGCCAGCCGTATTTTGTGATTCGCGATCATGCTCTCACGCGCGCCTAACGCGCACGGTCAGCGGCGTGCTGCTTCTCGCGCGTCCCGCTGCCGTGGACAGTTCGGCCTATAGCAGTCCTTCACGTCCCAGAACACGCCGCACCTCTTCCAAACGCGCTGCGATATCATCGCGAGGAAAACAGACCTGAGACAACTCATTGATCTTGGAGAACTCCGACCCTACTGGCAAAGTGTAGCACACACCGCGTTCCAATAAAGAACAATCGCGACCGCATCCGGCACACGCCTGCCCGGGACGGACGGCCCAAGGCACGCCGCACCCGCGCCCCGGCGCCCCCCGGTAGCGCGCGGGGCGCTCCCTTCAACTAGGCCGCTGATGCTGCTAACATAGGGCCCGAACGACCGATAACAGATTCCCCATGCCCGCCCTCTCCGATTACCTGGTCCTCGGGGCCATACTGTTCTGCCTGAGCGTCGCCGGGATCTTCATCAACCGCAAGAACGTCATCATCCTGCTCATGTGCATCGAGCTGATGCTGCTCGCGGTCAATATGAACTTTATCGCCTTCTCGCATTTCGCGAACGACATCGCAGGACAGGTGTTCGTGTTCTTCATCCTGACCGTGGCGGCCGCGGAATCGGCCATCGGCCTCGCCATCCTGGTGGTCTTGTTTCGCAACCGGCAGACCATCAATGTCGATGACCTCGACCACATGAAGGGCTGAATCCTATGGGTGCGGTTTATCTCGCCATCGTGCTTGCGCCCCTCCTGGGTGCCATCGTCGCCGGGGTGTTCGGGCACCTCATCGGCCGCACCTGGGCGCATCGCGTGGCGATCACCGCGGTCGCCATCTCGTTCTTCCTCTCGCTCTTGGGCTTCAAGGACATCGTCATCGACGGCGAGGCACCATTCAACGGCGTGGTTTACACGTGGCTCTCGAGCGGCGGTGTGGGCTTCAGCGTCGGCTTCCTCATCGACAAGTTGTCGATCACCATGATGGTCGTGGTGAGCTTCGTCTCGTGGATGATCCACATCTATACCATCGGCTACATGCACGACGATCCGGGCTACCAGCGCTTCTTCAGCTACATCAACCTCTTCACCTTCGGGATGCTGATGCTGGTGATGGCCAACAACTTCCTGCAGTTGTTCTTCGGCTGGGAGGCCGTGGGGCTCCTGTCCTATCTCTTGATCGGCTTCTGGTACAAGCGCGAGTCCGCGGTCCAGGCCAACCTCAAGGCGTTCCTGGTGAACAGGGTGGGAGATCTCGGGTTTCTGCTCGGCATCGGCGTCATCTTCATGGTCCTGGGTACCCTCGATTATACCGAGGTCTTCAAAGCAGCCCCGACGCTCGCGGGGAAAACGATTAACCTCTGGGGCCATTCGGAATGGTCGCTCCCGACCCTCATCTGCATTCTGCTATTCATCGGCGCCATGGGCAAATCGGCCCAGGTACCGCTGCACGTGTGGCTGCCCGATTCTATGGAAGGCCCGACGCCGATCTCGGCGCTCATCCACGCGGCCACCATGGTCACGGCAGGGATCTTCATGGTGGCGCGCATGTCGCCCCTCTATGAGCTTTCCGAGACGGCCTTGAGCTTCATTCTGGTCATCGGGGCCGTGACGGCCTTCTTCATGGGCCTCTTGGGCCTCGTGCAACACGACATCAAGCGGGTCGTCGCCTACTCGACCCTCTCACAGCTCGGTTACATGGCCGTGGCCCTCGGCGCTTCCGCCTATGCCGCGGCGATCTTCCATCTCATGACCCACGCCTTCTTCAAGGCCCTCCTGTTTCTCGCCGCCGGATCGGTCATCATCGGGATGCACCACGAGCAGGACATGCGCAAGATGGGCGGCCTCTCTAGATACATGCCCATCACCTGGGCGACGATGCTGATCGGGGCGCTCGCCCTCATCGGCTTCCCGGGGCTGTCGGGGTTCTTTTCCAAGGACGCCATCATCGAGGCCGTGCACCACTCGCAGCTACCGGGGGCCGGCATCGCCTATCTCGCGGTCCTGTGCGGGGTGTTCGTGACCTCGCTCTATAGTTTCCGCCTGCTGTTCCTGGTGTTCCACGGCCAGGAGCGCATCGACCACCATACCAAGGAGCATCTGCACGAGTCACCCCGGATCGTCATAGTCCCCCTCATCGTGCTCGCCGTGCCCTCCGTCTTGATCGGTGCCCTGACGATCGGACCGATGCTCTTCGGCAATTACTTCGGTTCTTCGATCCAGGTCGCCGAGGCCCACGATGTGCTCGGTCGCATGCAAGAGGGTTATCACGGCCTCTTCCGCCTCGTCCTGCACGGCTTCATCTCGCTGCCCTTCGTGCTCATCGTGCTCGGTTTCGTCACTGCCTGGGTCTGTTATCTCTGGCGTCCCGGAATCCCCGGATGGTTCGCCGATCGATTCCGGTGGATCTACGCCCTCCTCGTCCGCAAGTATGGCTTCGACGACTTCAACGACCGCGTCTTTGCGGGCGGGGCGCGCGGGACGGGCTGGGCGCTCTGGCAGCTCGGCGATGTGCGCTTGATCGACGGGCTCATGGTCAACGGCTCGGCGCGCTTCGTCGGGTGGTTCTCAGGCGTCGTGCGGCAGGTGCAGTCCGGCTATCTCTACCATTACGCCTTCGCGATGATCATCGGGCTTCTGTGTCTCCTCGGTTACTTCGTCTACGGCCTGGGACGGTGACGCGCCGATGCCACTCCTGAGCCTCGTCATCTGGCTGCCGATCCTGGGCGGCGTGGCCGTGCTGTTCCTCGCGGATCGCGATCGAGCGGCGGTCTTGAAGCTCGCGCTCTGCATCGCGCTCGCCACCTTCGTGCTCTCACTCCCGCTCTACTTCGGTTTCGATACCGCGACCCACGCGATGCAGCTCGTCGAGCGCGTACCCTGGATCCCGGCCTTCGGCATCGATTACCACCTCGGGATCGACGGGATCTCGCTGCCGCTCATCCTGCTCACAACCTTCACGAGCGTGCTCGTGATCCTGGCGGGCTTCGAGGTGATCGAGCACCGCCTGGCCCAGTATATGGCCGCGTTCCTGATCCTGGAGGGGCTCATGAACGGGGTCTTCGCGGCCCTCGATGCAATCCTGTTCTATGTCTTCTGGGAGGCGATGCTGGTCCCGATGTTTCTCATCATCGGGATATGGGGTGGCGAGCATCGCGTCTACGCCACGATCAAGTTCTTCCTTTACACCTTCCTGGGATCGGTGTTCATGCTGGTCGCACTCCTGTACCTCTATTACAAGGGCGGGAGTTTCTCGATCCTCGCGATGCACGCGCTGCCGCTCGATCTCTCGGTGCAAAAGCTCATCTTCATCGCCTTTTTGCTCGCCTTCGCGGTCAAGGTCCCGATGTGGCCGGTGCATACCTGGCTCCCCGACGCCCACGTCGAGGCCCCGACCGGCGGCTCGGTGATCCTCGCGGCCATCATGCTGAAAATGGGCGGATACGGTTTCTTGCGCTTCTCACTCCCCATCGTCCCCGATGGCAGCCAAGCCCTCCACGGACTCATGATCGCGCTTTCGCTCATCGCAATCGTCTACATCGGTTTCGTGGCGCTGGCGCAGGAGGACATGAAGAAGCTCATCGCCTACTCTTCGATCTCCCACATGGGTTTGGTGACTTTGGGTCTCTTCCTCGTCTTCCGCCTAGCCGGTAACGGCGCGACGGCGGGCAGCGCCGCGATGGGCATCGAGGGCGGGATGGTGCAGATGATCTCCCACGGCTTCGTTTCGGGGGCGCTGTTCCTGTGCGTGGGCGTCCTGTACGACCGCATCCACAGCCGCCAGATCCAGGACTACGGCGGGGTCGTCAACACCATGCCGGTCTTCGCATCCCTCATGATGGTTTTCTGCATGGCCAACGCGGGGCTGCCCGGCACCTCGGGGTTCGTGGGCGAGTTCCTCGTGATCCTGACGAGTGTCAAGGCGAGCTTCTGGTTCGCGCTCTGTGCCGGGACCACCCTCGTCCTGGGCGCGGCCTACACGCTATGGATGTACAAGCGCGTGATCTTCGGCGAGGTGCAGAACGAGCGCGTCGCGAAGCTTCAGGACCTCGACCGCCGCGAGCTCGTGATCCTCGGGAGCCTCGCGGCCGCGGTGCTCCTCTTCGGCGTGTGGCCCGCGCCGATGCTGGAGGTCATGCACGCGACGGTCGAGCACCTGGTCGAGCACGTCTCGCACTCGAAGGTCGCAATGGCCGTGACGGGGTTGTGAGGAGGAGGGCGAGAGGATCTTCTCATGTTAAGAGACTACCTCCAGGCGGCGTTACGGCACGCACATTATGAAGTATTGACTGATGACGGTTCGTTCTATGGCGAAATCCCGCTGTGCAACGGCGTATATGCGAATGCATCCACGCTTGAAGAGTGCCGCGAGCAGTTGGAAGAAGTCCTGGAGGAGTGGGTGCTCTTTCGTGTCTACAAGAATCTGCCGCTGCCGGTGATAGACGGCCGAGCCCTGGAGATCCGAGAAATCGCTTGATGCCCCGGATAGGCCCGATCAGGCGACGGGAATTGGTGCGCTATCTAAAGTTGCTGGGATTCGAAGGCCCTTACTCCGGTGGGAGACATCAGTTCATGACAAAGGGTGACATCACGCTTCGAATACCCAACCCCCACCAAGGGGATATCGCTCGCGATCTGCTCATTCGGATCCTGCGACAAGCAGATGTGAGTCGGAGCGAATGGGAGGGCCTTTGACAGGCGTTGCATGCGGGGCCCTTGCGGACCCACCGCTGCGAGACAGATTGGCTGCACTGATCACGCCATAATTCAACGAGACGAAAGCAGCATGTCGGACCTGATCCTATCTCTCCCCGAGCTCGTCGTGCTCGGCATGGCCTGCGCGGTCCTCCTCGCCTGCGTGTCGCGGCGCGGCGCCGGGCTCGTTTACCGACTATCACAAGGGACGCTCTTCGCCGCGCTCCTATTGACCATCGCTGTCGGCTCCGGCAATCCGGGTCTCGCCTTCCACGGCTTGTTCGTCAGCGATCTCCTAGCCACGGTGTTGAATTCGGCGATCCTCGTCGTCTCCATGGGGGCCTTCGTCTATTCACGGGATTATCTGGCGGCGCGGCCGTTCCTGAGCGACGAGTATTTCGTGCTCGGCCTCTTCGCTGTGCTCGGGATGATGGTGATGGTCTCGGCCAACAATTTCTTGACCATCTACCTCGGCCTGGAGCTTATGTCCCTCTCGCTCTATGCCATGGTCGCCATGCACCGGGACTCCGCGGCCGCTTCCGAGGCAGCGATGAAGTATTTCGTGCTCGGGGCACTCGCCTCGGGCATGATGCTCTATGGGATCTCGATCCTCTACGGCGTGACCGGCAGCCTGGACCTCCACGCGGTCGCCACCTCGCTTTATCAACATGTCGATCGCAGCCTGCTGCTCGTTTTCGGCCTGGTCTTCGTGATCGCGGGTATCGCCTTCAAACTCGGCGTCGTGCCGTTCCACATGTGGATCCCCGATGTCTACGAGGGGGCGCCCACCCCCGTGACCTTGTTCCTCGGGACGGCACCCAAGCTCTCGGGCTTCGCCATCGCCTTCCGGCTGCTCGTCGAGGGCATGGAAGGGATGGTGGCCGATTGGCAGCAGATGCTCGCGGTGCTCGCGGTCCTGTCCATGGCGATCGGGAACATCGTGGCCATCGCTCAATGGAACATCAAGCGCATGCTCGCCTACTCGACCATCGCCCACATGGGTTTTCTCCTGCTCGGGCTCCTGGCCGGGACCAAGACCGGATACGCCGGATCCATGTTCTACGTCATCGCCTACGCCTTGATGAGCCTGGGCGCCTTCGGGATGATCCTCCTCCTGACCCGGGCCGGGTTCGAGTCCGACCGCATCGAGGACTTCAAGGGTTTGGCGGAACGCAGCCCCTGGTTCGCATTCGTCATGCTGATGCTCATGTTCAGCCTCGCGGGCGTCCCGCCCTTCGTCGGCTTCTGGGCCAAGTGGTTCGTCATCAAGGAGGCCCTGGCCGCGGGTTTCGTGTGGATCGCCGTCCTCGCTGTGGCCTTCTCCATCATCGGGGCCTACTACTACCTCCGGATCATCAAGCTCATGTACTTCGACACCCCCGAGGAGACCGCGCCGCTCGCTTGTGGTCGCGAGATGCGCTTCGTCATGAGCTTGAACGGCCTCGCGGTCTTGGGGCTCGGCGTGAGCCCAGGGGTGCTGATGGCGCTGTGTCTTTCGGCGGTGGGTGCGGGACGGTAGGCTCAGGCTGCAGGTTTTACATACTGACCACAGTCGTAAATCGCCCCCTAGATCCCCCTCCCTCCCGGAGAGGGCTAGCTAGCCCCTGCAGTCGACGCTTATCAATGTGTCGAATACTGCGCTTCGGCAGAATTTTCAGAAGACTAAATTGGTATGCCTGTTCCTGATTGGCGCTTTCTGCAATCGGGAATTTTAAGGGGCGCTGCCCAAACATTACGGCGCCCGATCCCCGGTCATCCGATCCTGGCTCGCTTGGCGCAGCCCCGCGACCAGATCGCGATACGGCTGTGATTCCCGCAGCAGCTTCCGGGCCCAAAAGATGAGATCGTTGACCTCGCGCCGTGGCAGCTGCAAGCGGGTTCCGATACCCTTAAGCGACTCCTTGGCGGCGGCATCGGGGATGGCCTCGAAGCGGACATGGACCGAGTAAAGCTTGGGATGCGGCGGACGGAACATCTCGGAAGCATGCTCCTCCTCATAACATTGGCCGCGGCGCTCGGTCGCGCACGCGGAAGCGCTTCCGGAGCTACGGCAGATCTTCGTCGCGAGCCGATCGCACCCTGCGCGCCTGACATCGAAATCCTGCGCAGCTCGATCCCACTCGTCGAACCATAGCCGGATCCGTTCGATAGTGTCTGACGAATAATTCTCCAGTGGCGTCGTCGCTGCGGCGTTGAGGACGGTCACGATCCCGGGCGGCCGCGCGGAGCGATCGGCTGCGGGCTCGCTCTCCGGCTTGGCATCGACGATGATGAACGCGATTCGCTCCACCTCTCGGAAGTTGACCTTCTCGTACAAACCCATGGACCCGGTCGAGGCGATCCCGGTCTCGATCGCGCGCAGGCCGATGTTGTCCGCAAGACCGCCATCGCTCAGATGGATGTAGGGGCGGTGTTGCGCGCTCTCGTAGGAGCGCCAGGTTTTCGCGAGGTCATAGAGCTGCGGATTGACGTCGAGATCCTGTTGACTATTCCCGACCCATTCGGGCGCCTCGTACCCACAGGTTTCCTTGCCGTGGTTCTTGAAGGTGATCGGCGTGAAGCCGATGGGGAACGCGGAGGACGCCACCACGCCGCGCGAGATCGCCAGGGGTCCGAGATCCGAACAGATGCGGTCGAAATGCTCCTGCGTGAAGGAGAACTGCGCCCCGCGGCTGATGTCGGTGGCGTTGAGCATAATGTACGGGCGCTTGCGGGGAAGGTGGGCGAAGGTGCGCTGCTTAAAGATGTAGTTGCCGTAATACTCGTCGGCCAGATCGCCGCGGCCGAAGAACGGTGACAGCAGCCGGGGCCAGTTCCACGGGGCGAGCACGCGCAGCACCAGGTCACGCTCGATGCTGCGGTACAAGACCGCGTCCGGAAACTCGGTAAAGAACGTCTCGGGACCAAAAAGCCCATAGTAGGCGGCGGCGAAACTGCCTCCCGATACCGATGAGATCACATCGGCCTCGTCCAACATGCTACGCCCGCCGCCGATATCCGTGACGCGCAGCTCTTGGAGGACACCGTAGGCGAAGGCGGCGGCACGCGTCCCGCCACCCGAGAAGCTCAAGGCGACGAAAGCTTTATCGCTGTCCCCCGCGCTCAGGTTTTCGTAACGATAACCCGCATGGGGATCGTAGCGGCTGAGCGCCGGATTGACGGGGTAGCAGCCGCCCAGCCACAGCGCCGCCGCGCAAGCTACCCAGCCGCGGAGTAGCGGACCCGTCGCCGCGAACCGGCCGGAGCGTCTCATCAAACCGGCTCGAATTCGATCATCGCAGGGTCCGCCGCCGAGGTCCCGGTGACGACAACCGTCCGCCGAGAGGGCCGGTAATCGATCGGCGTGCCGAGATCGAAGGTCTGTGTCCCTTCGCGCACGATCAGCATCAGGTTTGCCGGTCCGGAGCGCCGACCGTCAATGAAAACGTCGCGCACGCGAGGGTATTTCACGATCACCCATTCCATAAGCGCATCCTGCCAGATTTAACCGAGCACGCGCGCTACCTCGAAATGCATGCCGTCGCGGCGGCTGAAGTGGCCACCCCAGAAAAATCCGAGACCATGCGCGATGGCCACCAGCTCACGCACCGAGCCCTCCTCACCACGGAGCGGCGGCAAGACGCCGCGCGGGTTCCATGCCGCGTTGATGTCGAACGCGGTTCCCCAGGCATGGTTGGAAAGCGTGGTGCTACTCCCGCGCACGAAGCGCGGCACGAAGCCGCCGTCCCAGGTCCTGAGGAGGCCGAGGAGTCGCTCGCGCTCCCACGCCGCGAAGAGTTCTCGGCACTGCTCCTGGACCAGCCGATGAACGCGGATGCGGCCATTCTTAGGCGCCCCCTCAATGCCCCGAAGCTGCGGGATCACGACGCTCACGAGGCTCTCGCCGGCCCACTCCCCGAGGATGCGGATCGCGTCCTTGCCGGGAGCGATGCGCTCGAACGCAAACTTACCGAAGATGTCCTGACGCTCCGCGTTCGCGGCGAGGGGCGCGAACGAAGCCGGCGGTGGAAACTCGGTTCCCGAAGTGCCGCCGTGCGGATCGGTGAAGCCGAGGTCGAAGCCGCGCTCGAGCGCCTTGGCGAGGGTACGCGGCCCCACTACCCCGTCGGCCTCGAGCCGCTCGCGCCTCTGGAAGGTCCGGGTTGCCGCCTCGGTGACTGGTCCGACGATACCGTCGACCCCGCCCGCGAGAAGACCTTGACCGAGCAGGAAGTGCTGCCATCGGCGAACCTCGTCCCCTTCGTTGCCGCGCCGTAGGATCTGCATGCTTATGATCTCCCCATCGCATTACGGCCGATTCGCCCCGCAAAGCCAGTGGTAGCGCTCATCGACGCGAACGATGCCGCCCGCATGCGACCCGCTCACGAGCGGGACAGCGCGGCTAGACGCTGGCGGCCGCGCTCAACGGCGGCGCGGACCTGCCGGGGGGCGGTGCCACCGAAATGATCGCGCGCCGCGACCGACCCCTCTAGCGTCAGCGCCGCGTAGACGTCTTGATCGATCGCCGGAGAATGGGAACGCAACTCCGCGAGCGTCAGATCACAGAGGTCCCGGCCGGCATCGAGGGCGTGGCGGACGGCCCGGCCGACGATGGCATGGGCATCGCGGAACGCCACGCCCTTGAGAACCAGGTAGTCCGCGAGATCGGTCGCGGTGATCATGCCGCGGCGCGCCGCCTTCCGCAGCCGCTCGCGCTTGACGGTCATGGAAGGCAGCATCTCGATATAGGCGCGCAAACAGTCCTCTACCGTGTCCACGGTATCGAAGAGCGGTTCCTTGTCCTCCTGATTGTCCCTGTTGTACGCCAGGGGTTGGCCCTTCATCAAGGTCAAGAGGGCCATCAAATGGCCGTACACGCGCCCACTCTTGCCACGCACCAGCTCGGGCACGTCGGGGTTCTTTTTCTGGGGCATGATCGAGGACCCGGTGCAAAAGGCATCACCCAGCTCGATGAAATCAAACTGGGGCGAGGACCATAACACCAACTCCTCGGAACAGCGCGACAGATGGGTCAGGACGAGCGCCGAGCAGGCGCAGAGCTCGATGGCGAAGTCTCGATCGCTCACGGCATCGAGCGAGTTCTCGGCGATAGCCTCGAAGCCGAGCTCGCGCGCCGTGAAGGCACGGTCGATGGGGAAGCTCGTCCCGGCCAGCGCCGCGGCCCCGAGCGGCATGATGTTCACCCGGCGGCGACAGTCGGAAAATCGCCCCCGATCGCGGAAAAACATCTCGAACCAGGCCAGGACGTGGTGGCCCAGGGTCACCGGCTGGGCGGCCTGGAGGTGTGTATAGCCCGGCATGATGGTGTCCGCCTCGCGCTCCGCTAGATCGAGCAGCACGCCGAGCAGTGCTTCGAGCCGCGCCATGACGGCATCGATCTCGGCGCGCAGATATAAACGCAGATCGGTCGCCACTTGGTCGTTGCGCGAGCGGCCGGTATGGAGCTTCTTGCCGACCTCGCCGATGCGCTCGGTGAGCCGGGACTCGATGTTCATGTGCACGTCCTCGAGCGCGACGGACCAGGCGACGTTTCCGCTCTCGAAGTCTTTCTGGATCTCCTCTAGCCCGCCCACGATCGCGGCGCACTCCGCGTCGCTCAATACCCCCACGTGGCAGAGCATCCGGGCATGGGCGATGGAGGCCTGGATGTCGTAGCGGTAAAGGCGCCGGTCGAAACCGACCGAGGCCGTGAAACTCTGCACGAAGGCGTCGGTGGGCTCGGAAAACCTCCCCCCCCAGGGCCGATCGTCTTGAAAGTCCGACTGTTCGGTATTCACAACCCCCCACAACCCCCTGCCGCACCGGTCCATAGCATTTCACGGTTGCCCCCAAAGTTGCTCCCCGCGACGGTTGCTATCCCCCTCTTATGCCCGTCAGTCTACCGCCGCTCAGGGTCTCGGCCAAGCCGTCGGCCGCTCCCCTCCGGTCCCCCTGGCCCGTCGGTTCCGCGCCCGGTCCACCGGATCACCTCCCGGGTCGTCACCCTCACTCTAATGCTTGCCGACTGCCCGGTGCTTGTGGTGCGCTGAGACAGCTACCGCGATGGGCTAGGACGAGTATGAGGTAGCTTGATTTCCTGACCGACCCGCAGTCGCCTCGGGTCCGCTTTAGGATTGGCCTGAGCGATAACCGACCACTGGGAGGCATCGCCGTAGAAATGTGCGGCGATCGCTATTAACGTATCACCGTGCTGGATGGTGTAAGTGCTCGCAGGCGGCGTCCCCACCGGGGGCGGTGCATGTGGCGGCGCGTTCGTGCCGGCGTGATATAAGACCCGATCGGCCTCGGTGTCGACCGTCTCGGGCAGGGGAGGGGCCGGTTCCGGCACCGCACTCAGCTCAGCCACCGCCGGCTCCGACTGCATAGGCGGTATTGATGGTGTTAATAAGGACGCAGGGGAGCCTACATCGCTCGGATTCCTTATCCTTTCCGCTACCGAGTTTTGGCCTGAGGGGGTTGCAGGGGCGGCAACCGACTGCTCCTCCCGTGAAACGATCTTTTCGTTATTGCTGTCGTCGGTGCTGCCGAGGCGCTCATAAATCAGCTTGTTACTCGATGGCTGTTCGGGTTCGGCCGCGGCCATTTTTTTCACGGGCGATGTATCGGCCTCGATCACGATTGGCTCGCCCGTATTTGTTGCGCCGACCCAGGAGTAGATCAGCGCGCCGATGACGGCGACAAACACAAGACCCGTGACCGCGATGACGGTGACGAAGCGCGTGTCAAAATCGAAAGCGTCGGCGCGGGTTTCGACTTCCTGTCCGGAGGTACCCGGACTGCCGGCCATTTCTTTTTCAAAAGTCTGCCCGAATGTCCGCGAGTAATCCTGTGGCTGCGGTTCCTCAAAAACGGGCTCTTCCTTGAAGGCCGATCCTTCGCGCACCGGCGCGGAAGAGGTCTGCTTTTCAAGCGAGCGAAACGCCGCCTCGAACTCGTCTTCTCTGAAATCACGAAAATCCTTGTTATGAGGATCATTTCTGTTTTGCGGCGATGGTGCTGCCGACCTCACAGGGGCAGGATGGCCGTCGCTGCGCGGGTTGGTTCCAAGGTAATAGGCGAGCTCCGTATCTTCAGCCGTGCTTTCCGGCTCAAAGCGCTGAGCGCTGCGCCCTATAATGCTCTCGAATTCCGCCAAGGGATCATCCCTCTCATCGCCCTGCGGATTGGCAGCCCCATTGGTGCGGCGGATTGGCGTATCACCCATAGAATACCTCTTAATAGAAACCCTAACCTAGCGCATTTCTTGCGGGCCGGAGACCCCCAAAATCCTTAATCCAGAGGCTATCACGAATTCCACCGCCCGGAGCAAGGCCAAATTCGCTGCCGTCCAGCGAGCTAGCATCATGCTGATGAATAAAGGGGCAAGTTTCAGCGTTAGTTGAACACTTGTTTGACATCGACGTGACAAAGTTTCAGCGTTAATTGAACGCTCATGGCTTCCCCTGAAATGGTTTGTTGGGACGAAGGTAAGGTACCTCGCGAAGC
>JALZID010000209.1 GCA_030860485.1 Pseudomonadota bacterium
CTCGGCAGCCAGTCATCCAACGATGGCGGCAGCAGGTAAGGGGTGTCACGATCACAGGGACGGAAATGGCTCATGCGCGCTCGCTCATCGGAACCCTGACCGATCCGATCCCCTCGCGCTTGAAAAGATCCACGCTAAGTCCGACAGGCTGCTAGACGATTCCCAGTGCCGCCGGCTGTTCGACCTGCCCGCCTCCGTAGGGCGCGCGTGCGCCGTGCCCGAACCGATCGCGGTGGCACTCGCTGAGACCCAAGGGCGAAGAGAACGTCAACTCCTCGAGGAGCTGGCCGGCCGCAACGGCCGCTGGTTCGATCTGGAGATGGACAAGCTCGATCGCTGGGCGGAGGATCGCCGCGCCTCGCTCAAGGCCACGCTTAACGAGCTGGACGAGGCGCTCAAGGCGGCGAAGAAAGCGGCGCGGCTCGCACCGACGCTGCCCGAAAAGCTCGAGCGCCAGCGGGAGGCGCGCGTGCTGGAGGGAAAACGCGACGACGCCTGGCGCGCTTTTGATGCGGCGAGCCGCGACATAGACCGGCAAAAAGTGCGTTCTTGGACGAGATCGGGCGGCGGCTGGAGCAGAAGCTGGAGCGAGAGCCTCTCTTCACCCTGCGCTGGCGCGTGACATGACGACGAACAAGAAGATGACCGAACACACCCGCGAACCCGAGAAGCTCGACCTGCGCTCGCACGACATCGCCGAGGAGAAGCGCCAGGAGCTCCTGCACCTTTTCCCGGAGATCCGCACCGGGGGCGGTAAGATCGACTTCGAGCGCTTGAAGCTCGTGCTCGGCGAGGCGGTGGACGTGGGCAAGGAGCGCTACGGCATGAACTGGCCGGGGAAGGCCGACTGCTTCAAGGCGATTCAGTCACCGAGTCTCGCCACGCTCCGCCCATGCCCTGAGGAGAGCATCGACTTCGACACGACCGAGAACCTGATTCTCGAGGGCGACAACCTGGAGGTGCTCAAGCTCCTGCAGAAGTCCTATCTGGGGAAGGTCAAGATGATCTACATCGACCCGCCCTACAACACGGGCAACGACTTCATCTACCCTGACGACTACAGCGAATCCTTGCGCACCTATCTCGAATACACCGGGCAGGTGGATGCGCAGGGGAAGAAATTCAGCACCAACACCGAAGCCGACGGCCGCTTCCACTCGAAGTGGTTGAACATGATGTACCCGCGGTTGTACCTCGCGCAGAATCTGCTGCGGGACGATGGCTTCATCCTCGTTTCGATCAACGATGTGGAGCTGCACAGCCTTCGTTTCATGCTCAATGACATCTTCGGCGAAGAGAATTGGCTCGGTACCCTCGTATGGAAGGGCGCAACGGACAACAACCCGACAAGAATCGCCGTAGAACACGAGTACTTAGTCTGCTATGGCCGGGACAAGGATGCGGTTCCGGCAGTGTGGACCAACCAATCTGACGATGCCAAGGTCACCATGCTTTCCGAGTACGAGCGCTTACGACATAAACTAGGCGGTAACGTCGCAGCCATTCAAGCTGACTTCCGGAGGTTTGTCCGTGACAACGCCGAGTCACTGGTCCCGTTGACGCATTACAACCGTGTTGATGAACGAGGCCCGTACACGGGTAGCAGGAAGGTTCACAATCCCAAGCCCGGCGGTTACAAGTACGACGTTGTACATCCACTGACACAGAAGGTGTGTGTACCACCGGCCAACGGCTATCGCTTTCCGAAGGCAACGATGGACTCCCTTATCGCCGAAGAGCGCATTTTGTTTGGTGAAGACGAGACCCAGATCATCCAGATTAAGGAGTACCTCAAGGACTTCGAGGGAAAGTTATCAAGTGTCATAACTCTTGATAGCCGCGCAGGCGCTAACGAGATGGAGGCACTGTTTGGCGACAGGAAGGTATTCCCGCACCCGAAGCCAAGCATCCTTGTGCGCGAGGTCGCCGACTTTTGTTTACACGATTCTGATTTCGTTCTAGATTTTTTCGCGGGTTCCGGTACCACCGCCCATTTCGTCCTTGACCTGAACAAGCAGGACGGTGGCAACCGCAAGTTTATCCTCGTTCAGCTCCCGGAGCCCACGGATCGAGCGGACTATCGGACCATCGCCGACATCTGCAAGGAGCGCGTCCGCCGCGTCATAAAAAAGCTGAATGACGCGGATGGCGCTGCAAATAGCCCCGTCATACCCGCGAAAGCGGGTATCCAGGATCCGGTTCAAATATCCCTGTCACTGGATTCCGGCCAATCCATGGCCGGAATGACGGGGGCGGAAAGACACAATAAGCAAGACCGTGGCTTCCGCGTCTTCAAGCTCGATGAGTCGAGCTTCAAGACCTGGGAGGCGGATCAGGCAAAGGATGCAGAGGGCCTCGCCCGGCAGCTCGAGCTGCATGTGGAACATATCCGCGAAGGGCGCACAGCGGATGACCTGCTCTACGAGATCCTACTCAAGAGCGGCTTCCCGCTCACGACGCCCGTCAAAAGGCTCACGCTTGCCGGCAAGACAGTCTATGGCGTCTCCGGCGGAGCGATGCTGATCTGCCTCGAAAGCGAGCTGACGCTGGAAGCGATCCGCGCGATGGCTTCGATGCAGCCCGAGCGCGTGGTATGCCTCGACTCGAGCTTCGCCGGCAACGACCCACTCAAAGCCAACGCCGTGCAGATCTTCAAGACCAAGGGCGTCACGAGCTTCAAGACGGTGTGAGGACCCCGCCTATGCCCATAGTCAGCAGATTTCTGGGAATCGTCATTTCCATGTACTGGAACGACCACTCCCCACCGCACTTCCACGCCAAATACGGCAGCTACGAGATCGAGGTAGGCATCGAAACGGGCATAGTTGAGGGCAAGTTCCCACGGAGAGCGCTACAGCATGTGCTGGAGTGGTATGAAGTTCATAAGCAAGAATTACTAGACGATTGGCTTCTGTGCCGCGAGGGCAAACCGCCCAAGCGCATCGCGCCGCTGGAGTAGGTTTCATGATTCTGCATGTCGTGAACGCGAAATATCTCAAGGACTATGAGGTCGAAGTGGCCTTCAATGACGGTCGGAAGGGCGTAGCTGACCTGTCGGATAGCCTGTGCGGACCCATGTTCGAGCCGCTGCGCGACAAGCGACTCTTTGCCCAGCTCAGGGTGGACGAGGAGCTCCAGACTATAGCCTGGCCGAACGGTGCAGACCTTGCGCCCGAATATGTCTACTTTCGGGCATTTCACGAGGACCGAGATCTTCAGGACCAGTTCAAACAGTGGGGATATTTGACCTGAGAGATGAAACTCCAGTTCGACCCCAACCAGCCCTTCCAGCTCGACGCCGTGGCCGCCGTTACCCATCTCTTCGACGGCCAGCCGCAGGGCGTACCGGAGTACGCCGTCATCAATCTGGGGGCGATGGAGGGGCTTTTCGCCGGGCAGGAGCGCACCGAGCTCGGCGTTGGCAACCGCCTGCTGCTCGCCGAGGACAAGCTGCGCGCGAACCTGAGGATGGTCCAGACTCGCAACGACATCGAGGTCACGGACTTGGCCGCCGGGCTGGAGGCTTGGGAGCTCTTCGACGCGCCTGCGAACCAGCCACGCCGCTGCCCGCATTTTTCGGTGGAGATGGAGACCGGAACGGGCAAAACCTATGTCTATCTGCGCACGATCTTCGAGCTGTCGCGGCGTTACGGCTTCCAGAAGTTTATCATCGTCGTCCCGAGCGTCGCTATCCGCGAAGGGGTGCTCAAGAATATCGAGATCACCGCCCAGCACTTCCGTGCGCTCTACACCAACCTATCCTTTGAGCACTTCGTCTACGACGCGAAGAAGGTGAACCGCCTGCGGCAGTTCGCCACCAGCAACACGCTGCAGATCCTCGTCATCAACATCGATGCCTTTCGCAAGAATTTCACCGGTACCGAGGAAGAGCAGAAGAGCAACGTAATCTACAAGGAGAGCGAACAAGCTATCGGGGCGCCAGCCAATCGAGTTCGTACAGGCGGCGCGCCCTATCGTGATCATCGACGAGCCGCAGAGCGTGGATGCGACCGGCAAAGCGCAGGAGGCGGTCCGCGCGCTGAATCCGCTCTGCACACTACGGTATTCAGCCACGCACCGTAATCCCTACAACCTCGTTTACCGGCTCGATCCGGTACGTGCCTTCGAGCTGAAGCTCGTGAAGCAGATCGTGGTGGCGAGCGCGGCGGCGGAGGCGGCGGCCAACGACGCCTTCGTCCGCCTCGAGCAGATCGACTACAAGAAGGGGATCAAGGCGAACCTCCGCATCCATGTGCAGACGCCCGACGGGCCGAAAGAGAAACCGGTCACGGTGAAACAGGGCGTTGACCTGTTCATGCGTTCCAACGAGCGGGCCGCCTACCGCAGCGGGTTCGAGGTGGCCGAGATCAGCGCGGAGCCCGGGAATGAGTACCTGCGATTCTCGAATGGCCGCACGCTGCGCCTTGGCGAGGAGATCGGCGGCCTGCGCGAGGACGTCGGGCGGGTGCAGATCAAGCACACGGTGAAAAAGCACCTGGAGAAGGAACTCCAGGTCAGGGCGCGGGGCATCAAAGTGCTGTCGCTCTTTTTCATCGACCGCGTGGCGAACTACCGCGACTACGATGTAGACGGCCGGCCCGTGAAGGGCAAGTTCGCGGTCACGTTCGAGGAAGCGCTGGCGGAGTTCGCCCGGGACGAGCGCTACCGCGAGCTGACGTGGCTCGGCGAGACCGTCGAGCGGCTGCATGACGGCTACTTCGCGCAGGACAGGAAGGGGGTGCTCAAGGACACGCGTGGCGACACCCAGGCGGATGACGAGGTTTACAACCTCATCATGAAGGATAAGGAGCGGTTGCTGTCGCTCGATGAGCCGCTACGTTTCATCTTTAGCCACTCGGCGCTGCGCGAAGGCTGGGACAACCCCAATGTCTTCCAGATCTGCACGCTGAATGATACGAAAAGCGCCGTGAAAAAGCGGCAGGAAATCGGCCGCGGCCTGCGCCTACCGGTGGATCAGGACGGCGTGCGAGTGTTCGATGAGTCGGTGAACAAGCTGTACGTGATGGCCAACGAGAGCTACGAGGACTTCGCTCGTGCGCTTCAGACGGAGTATGAGCAGGATTGCGGCGTCACGTTCGGCAAGGTCTCATTCACGGCGCTGGTCAAGCTAACGCGCATCGTCGACGGCGTGGAACAGTCGATCGGGCGGGAGGCCGCGGAGGCGATTCGCGCCGCTCTGGTCGAACAAAACATGCTCGATGCCGAGGAACGCATCCAGCCGGCGTTCGACCCGAAGCGTAAGGGTTTCAAGCTTGAATTGCCCGAAGCGCAGGGCGATCTTGTCCCCGCCGTCGTGGATCTCTTGGCGGCGTACCAAATCGAGCGCCATATCCGACGTGACCGTGACGAAGGCGTGAACCCACTGAAGAAGGAGGTGATCCTCACGCCGCAGTTCCAAGCGCTCTGGGACCGGATCAAGCCCAAGACCACATACCGAGTGGAGTTCGAGACGAATGTCTTGGTGCGGCGCGCGGTGGCGGCGATCCGGGCGATGGAGAAGATCGAAACGCCCCGCATCCGTGTCGCGACCGGGCAGGTGGACGTCCGCAAGGGTGGCGTGACGACGCGGGCCATGCAGGTCGCCGAGGAGCGGCCCGACTACGGCGTGCGCGTCCTACCGGACATCCTCGCCTACCTCCAGAACGAAACTGAGCTCACTCGATCCACGCTGGCACGCATTCTTCGCGGATCTGGACGGCTGGCGGACGTATTCGTGAATCCCCAGCGCTTCCTCGACCAAACGGCGGCCATTCTCAAGCACGAGCTGCATCGCCTGCTCGTGGACGGCATCAAGTACGAGCGCCTCGATGGTAGCGGGCCCGATACGGAATGGGAGATGCTGCTCTTCAAGAACGAGGAGCTCGTCAACTACTTGAACGCGTTACAGGTGCAGAAGTCGGTCTACGAGTACGTGGTTTACGACTCGGAGGTGGAACGCGAGTTCGCGAAGAAGCTCGACGAGCGCGACGACATCAAGCTGTTCGTGAAGCTGCCGGGCTGGTTCGAGGTCGAAACGCCGGTGGGCAAATACAACCCCGACTGGGCGATTCTCAAACATGATGGCACGGCGCTATACCTGGTGCGCGAGACAAAGGGCACGCGGGACTTTCTCAAGCTGCGAACGGTCGAGGCGGATAAGGTGCGTTGCGGCCAAAAGCACTTCGAGACCCTCGGTGTTCCCTTCGCAGTCGCTGTATCCGCCGACGAAGTCTAATCGCCGATCCGTCGTGATCGCCGACGAGGCGCATCGCAGTCCGGCCTCCTACAACGGGATGCTGCTCTCATACGAGGTGGCCGCTCAGGTCGTGCATTCTTCCACGGCACGAGCGATTTTCCCGTGCGAGTCAGTGACCGCCGTCGATCCGCAGCCCCACAACCCGGCCAAGTAACGGGTAATCGTGGCGGCTTCGACCTGCCTCGCGGTGAGGCCGATATGGCCGTCGGCGCAGCAGAAAAAAGGCGGGGCTCGGGATGTGAGCACGGCCTAACTCCCGGTCGTTCGAGCGCACGGTCGTGCGCCCCTCCGCGACGCGCGTGCCCCTGCTCGCGAGCGGGTCGGCATCGTGCCCCGTCGAGAGGCCGCAGCTCACAGGCCCGTCGATCGCAGCGAGCGTATCGCCCCGGCCAGCTCGCCTGCCATCTGGGCGAGCGCCCGGCCATGGGCGGCGGCCAAGGCTTCGTGGTCGGCGCCTCGCGCCGGCTCGGAGACAAAGGACCGGCCGGTGCGGGCCCTGCCGCCCAGTGCGGCGCGCACGCTCCAGAGCGCCTCGATAACGACACTTTCACCCAAGGTGGATTCGAAGCGTTGGATATCGATCGCGATCCGGTAATCGGCGTCGAGGCTCGCGCTCTGATCCGCGGTCGCGATGCGAGCCGTGCCGAGCGCCCGCCGCAAATGCACTGCGAGCACACGCGGGATCTCGCTCTTGAGCGGCTCGGCCCAGCGGTGCAACTCGGAAAGCTCGACCCGGTTGGTGCCGGCGCGCACCACCATCTGGGGGCGATCCACGCCCTCGGGCACGCTCACCGGAGCGATGGCAACGCTGTAGTTCGAGCGGGCGGCGGCGACATCGCCGATCGTGAGATCGCCCAGGGTGTAATCGCCCAAGGTGGAATCACCCAGGGTGTAATCGCCCAGGGTATAATCGCTCAGTGTGTAGAAGTATTCCTTCGGCGGCGTGCCGCAGCCCACGGCCAAGAGCGCCAGCGACAGGCCGATCCACGCGCGACGGCCCGTCATGGCCGGCCCTCCTGCTTACCCCGGATCAGCGATTCCGGATGGCGTTCGAGAAAATCGCTTAGATTACGGAGCGCCTCGGTCGCGCGCCGGACCTCGCGCAGCGTCTCCCGCACATCGGTCTGCACGGGTGCGTCCGCCGCCAATAAACCATGCTCCGCGGTGGCGAGCGTCTGGCGTGCCTGCCCGAGGGTCGCGTGCAACTCGGGCGCGATCCCGGTGCCGAGGTCCTTAACCAGCTTGTCCGCCGCCTGGAGCAATGGATCGAGCCTCACCAGGGCCCTGTGGACGTCGTCGCCGATCTGTTCGAACGGTACTCGCTCGAGCTGGGTCACGATACTCTCGAGCATGGTCTGCAACTCCTCGAAGGTCCCCGGCATGGTCGGGATCTGGAGCGGCGTGCGTGTCGTATCGAGGGTGATCTTCGGGGCATTGGGGAAGAAATCCAATGCCACGTAGCGCTGGCCCGTCAACAGATTCCCGCTGCGCAACTGGCCGCGCAGGCCGCGATCGACATAGCGTCGTACACTCTCAACGAGGTCGCGAGCCGGGCTTACGGGATTCAGCAAGCGGGCCCGCAGGCGATCGGGGTAGATACGGATCTCTACCGGGCTGTGGATCTCCATCGTGGTGGGATGGATTTCGAGACCGATCGCGGTCACCTCGCCGATGGTGAGGCCGCGGAAATCGACCGCCGCCCCGACCGATAACCCGCGCACCGACTCATCGAACAGGAGCAGATAGGTTTCCGCGACCGTGTCCGGGTGCTCGAACGCCTCGCCCTGGTTGGCGAACAGCGTGAACCGGGTGTTGGGCTCCGAAGGCGGACCCGGCTCGACATCGGGTGGGGTCTGGAAGGCGATGCCGCCGAGCAGGATGGAGGTCAGTGACTGCGTCTGGACCCGGAACCCGCCGGCATCGAGCGCCACATCCACGCCGCTGGCGTTCCAGAAGCGGGTGTCGGCGGTGACGAAGCGGTCGTAAGGGGCACGCACGAAGATGCGGAACGATACCTCCGTGCCGTCCTTTGCCAGCTTGAACCCGATGACCTCACCGACCTGTAGGCGGCGGAAATACACGGGAGATCCGATCTCGAGCGAACCCAGCTCGTCGGCGCGCAGGACGAACTGCCGGCCGGGCCGATCGCCGGTGACGATGGGCGCGGTTTCGAGACCCTTGAAACTGCGCCGCGACTTACTGGCCTTGCCCGGATCGATGCCGACATAGGACCCGGACAGGAGTGTCCCGAGGCCGGACACCTGGCCCCCGGCGACTCTTGGCCGCACCACCCAGAAACGCGTGTCCTCGACCAGGAACGACTCGGCCTGTTTGCTGAGCTCTGCCGTGGCGACGACGGTCTTGCGGTCCTCGCCGAGAACGACCTCGGTGACCAGGCCGATGTCGACCTCTTTGTATTTTATCCTGGTCTTGCCGGCCTCCAGGCCCTCGGCGGTCTTGAACCTGACGGTGATGGTCGGCCCGCGCTCGATGAATGCCTGGACGGCCAGCCAGGCGCCGATGACGGCCGCCACGATGGGCACGATCCAGACGAGTTGCAGCGAGCCGCGCTTCTTTGTCTTCGCGACGGCTTCGGGGAGATCGGCCAGATCCGGAATGGGCGTTTCGTCAGCCACGGCGTTCCTCGATCGGGTCCCAGATCAGCCGCGGATCGAAGGTCTCTGCGGCAAACATGGTGAGCACCACGACGGCACCGAAGGCGATCGCGCCCGGACCGGCCCGGATGGTCGCGAACGCCTGGAACTGCACCAGCGCGGCCAGGATCGCGGCCACGAAGATGTCGAGCATCGACCACCGGCCGATGAACGCAACGATCCGGAAGATGCGCGCGCGCCGCTCCGGCGCCCACGTGGCGCGGCGTTGAACGGATACGGTGAGAACGGTGAGGGCACCGAGCTTCGCGAGCGGCACCACGATGCTCGCGAAGAAGATGAGCGCCGCGAGCGGCCATGAGCCCGTGACGACGAGGAACACGACACCGCTCATGATGGTGTCGGTCTGCGCGCCGAACAGCGAACCGGTTTCCATCACCGGCAGGACATTGGCCGGGATATAGAGGAGATAAGCCGAGATCAACAGCGCGGAGGTGCGCGCCACGCTGGCGGGCTTGCGCGGGTGCAGCCGCGCGCCGCAGCGCCTGCACATCGAGGCGTGCGTTTGGGCGGTCGAACGGTGCAAGAGACCGCAGGCGTGACACGCGAGGAGACCGAATCGAGCGGCGCTGATGGCCCTCACGGCAATGCCCGCACCCGCGCCCAGATGCTCTGGGCATCGAAGGACGCCGCCGTCGCGCACAGGAGCAGCATGAGCGCGGCGAACGACCAAAGCGCCACACCGATGTGCACGCTGGCGAGATGGGCGAGCTTCACCAGCGACACCAGCATGCCGAGCAGGAACACCTCGACCATCCCCCAGGGCTTGACCGCCTGGATCAGGCGTAACAGCGCCGGCACCCCGGGCGGGAGCCGCCCGAACTTGAGCGGCACCAACAGGTAGAGCAGGGTGGCGAGATCGATCGCCGGTATCAGGATGGTGGTCACGAACACCAGCGCCGCGACCGCGCTCATGCCCGTCGCGTGCAGGGCCTGCACCGTACCGAACACCGTCGTCGAGGTGTGGTTGCCCTGGGAATCGAGGCCCAGGATCGGGAAGGTGTTGGCGATCACGAAGAGCGTCGCGGCCGCGAGCGCATAGGCGAGGGTGCGATCGAGGCTGTCGGGGACCTTCCGGTACAGCAGCGCGTCACAGCGCGGGCAGCGCGCCGTCCCACCCTCGGAAAGCACGACCGCGCGCTGGAGCAGGTCGCACTCCCGACAGGCGACCAGGCTCTGCGTCGAAAAAAATGGTCGCGAGCGCAACGGCTTTTTCACAAGCGCTCACTGTACCATGCGGGGGGATCGGGACAAGCCGCGGCGTCATCCCGGGCACCCCGACGCCCGCCCATCCCTTTTGCGTGACCGCTAGATCCACTACCCTAAGACGTACCGCATGAGCGCCCCTGCCCACCGCCCATCCCCGCCGCCCCGGCGCGCGGTCGCCGTCTGGCTCTTTCTCGTATGCGCGGCGATCGCCGTCATGGTGGTCCTGGGCGGGGTGACCCGGCTCGCGCACGCGGGCCTGTCCATCGTCGAGTGGCGCCCGGTCACGGGGGTCCTGCCGCCTCGGTCCGATGCGCAATGGGAAGAGGCGTTTGCCGCCTACCGGCAGTTCCCGGAATACCAGAAGCTCAAGCGCGGCATGGACCTCTCCCAATTCAAATCCATCTACTGGCTCGAATACCTGCACCGCCTGGGGGGGCGACTCATCGGCGTACTGTTCCTCCTGCCCTTCCTGTGGTTTCTCATCAGGGGCACGATCTCCGGGGCGCTCGCCGTGCAGCTCGTCGGGATGTTCCTGCTCGGCGGCGCGCAGGGGGTGCTCGGGTGGTATATGGTGAAGAGCGGGTTGGCCGACCGCCCCGATGTCAGCGCCTACCGCCTGACCGCGCACCTCGGCCTCGCGCTCCTGATTTATGGCTATGGCCTGTGGCTGGCCATGGGGTTATTGGGCGCCGGAACAGAACACGAGGCCTCCGGGCGCCTGCGCACCTTCGTTGCCGCACTCATTGGTCTCGTCGGCATCACCATCCTCTCGGGCGGGTTCGTCGCGGGGCTGGATGCGGGGTTCGCCTATAACACCTTTCCGCTCATGGGCGGGCAACTGGTGCCTGAAGGGCTCTGGCTCCTCGAGCCTGTCTATCGCAACTTCTTCGAGAACCCGGTGACCGCACAGTTCGGTCATCGGGTGCTCGCGATACTGACGCTAGTCCTCATCGCGGTGTTTTGGTTTCGCGCCGGGTCCGAGCCGCTCCCGGCTCGCGCCCGCCTGGCCTGTCGGGGCCTCCTCGGTGCCGCCCTGCTTCAAGTGGGGCTCGGGATCGCGACGCTCATCCTGGTCGTGCCGCTCCCCCTCGCAGCCGCCCACCAGGCGGGTGCCGTGCTGCTCTGGACGGCTGCGCTCTGGACCGCCGCGGAGCTCGGGGGGCGTTCCAGCGCGTAGGACAGCGGGCGCTGTCCTCCAAGAGCGTCGAGAGATCACGGCCCGGCACACTTCCGCTGTAGGATCGAACATAGTAGGATGCCAGGTATAGTACGCACGGTCACAAATCGCCCTTTACTTGATCCCCTCGCCCTAGCCCTCTCCCCGAGAGCTGGTCTTTACCCACAAGTTGATCGAGCACAAAGGGTCGGCGACATTTACGAGCAGGCGACATAGGGGCTCTCAGTGGTAGAGATCGTAGGCGAACTCGATGTCGGCCAGGCGTGCCATGCCGCGCC
>JALZID010000210.1 GCA_030860485.1 Pseudomonadota bacterium
GGGTGCGCATATAGGTGTCGCCGCGCTTGCTGATGCCCATAAGCTTAGGCTTCCCGACGCTCGATTGATGGCAGAGTACCAGACCGCGCCACGCCGAGACCTGCCGCCCCGTCTCGAAGGCCTGACCATCGCCGAGCGAGGCCGCCATCGCCGTCGCCGTGATCGGCCCCACCCCCGGCACCTGGCCGATCTTTCGGCACACCGCGCTCATCTGGTTCAGCGTCTTGAGCTTGTCCCCGTACGCCGCGACGTGCTGGTCGAGCGCCAAGATCCGCCCGTGCAGATCGGCGAACAACGCCCGCACCAAGTCACTCAAGTCGTTCTCGGCGTCCTCCAAGATCTCTGGCAAGCGCTTGCGAAGCTGGGCCAAGCCCTTGCCGATGACGATCCCATACTCGCCCAACAAGCCACGCAGCCGATTGGCCTGGGCTGTCCGCTCCTTCACCAACCCACTGCGCACCCGGTGCAGGGCCAGGACATCTTGCTGCTCGGGGCTCTTCACCGGCACGAAGCGCATATTGGGACGGCCGACGGCTTCGCAGATCGCCTCAGCATCGTTGGCGTCGTTCTTGTTCCCCTTCACGTACGGCTTGACGAACTGTGGGCTGATCAGCCGTACCTCATGCCCCTGCTTCCCGAGCTCCCGCGCCCAGTAATGCGCCCCGGCGCAGGCCTCCATCCCGATGAGGCTAGGCGCCCGGTTCGCGAAAAACTCCAACACCTGCCGTCGCTTGAGCACCTTGCGTAGCACCACGTTACCCTTCGCATCCACCCCGTGGGCCTGAAAGACGTTCTTTGCAATGTCCAACCCGATTGTCGTACTCTTCATACCGGACTCCTCCTCTTCGTTGAAGTGGTCGTTTCATCCTCCACTCTGGCACATCACGATGCCGTTAGGGAGGGGAGGAGTCCATACCATTACCCTACCCTCCCCCGCTCCGCGCAGGGGAGGGGACCGGGCGGCGCTACCCTCAGCGAACCAACAGTTCGGTACCGACCCAGCCGACTAGGATACGCCTGTAATGTTCGGCTTTGCGGGTCTGCAGTTGCTCGAGCGGGTTGAAATCGTCCGTCAGGATCATGCCTTGGGCCTCGTCAAGCGAGATGCTCCGGTTCTTCAGCCACGTGGCTTGCCCGGCATCGAGGGTAGGGGAGCCGAGGTCGATGGGATTGTCGCTCGCAAGAAAGATGAAATCGTTGAAGTCCTTGCCGGGTTCGGAGACAAAGACCGAGTGATGGGGGAATACCTGCGCGATGGTGCGCGCGACGGACGCCAGGGCAGCGTTCCGACCGTCTTCAAAGAAAGCGACGAAATTGAGCGCGAGAATGCCCTGGTCCGATAGGAGTCCGCGTAACTGAGACAAGGTCTCTACGGTCAATAGGTGCGCGGGCTCCGATCCCCCCGTGAAACAATCATGGATGATCAAGTCGTACGGGCCCGTGAGGCGTCGGATCTCGTAACGGGCGTCCCCGACTATGGCTTTGCCAATCGGGGTGAAGCCAAAAAAGGCGGACGCGGCGTCCGCGACGGCTGGATCGATCTCCAACACGTCGGTCACGATCCCGTTACGATCACGCAGCGTCGTGGCCATATGGCCTGCGCCCTGGCCAATGAGCAAAGCGCGTTTCATGTCCGGCGCCAGGGCCGGGATCAGCTGGACTATTTCCTGGTAGGCGAGCCGGTTCTCGCCACTCGATATGCTGGCAGCGCCGATCGTCGACGCATCCGACATGAGGCGACGGAGATCGGCTATCTTTTGATCGATCACCCGCACCCAGCCGTACAGGCTTTCCCGCTCGGAGCGGATCTGAAAAGTGTCCCCCCCACCGGTGTAAGCACGCCCCGCGCCGACGGCTCGGGGCAGCAAGGCGATCCCGATCGCGGCCAACAGCACGCACGGCAGCACGGCGGCGCTTCGTCCCAAGCGCGTTTGCTCATAGATCGCCACGGCCACGGCCAGCGCCAAGAGAGCCACCCCCAGACCGATGAGGATCTCGCGTGAGCCCAGCACGGGAAATAGGAAGAAACCCAAAACCAGGGTGCCAACCACGCTTCCAAGCGTGCTGACGGCATAGATCGACCCGGCGCTGGTGCCGACACCCTCCAACCGTGAGGTCGCGAGCTTGATGGCATAGGGCCCAACCATTCCTAACAGGGTCAGACTGGGCGAGAACAACACCAGTGCGCTTACAAAGGCCCCCGCGCGCAGCCCCAGGGCGTCGGTCACCAGCAAGACGGGCCGGGTTATCCACGGGATCAAGAGTGTAAACAGGGCGGCGAGTGAAATTACGAGTGAAAGCCCGGTGCGTTTCGCCCGGTCGGCCCACCGGCCGCCGGCAAAATAGCCGATGGCAAGCGCGATCAACGCCACGGAGATCAGGGACGACCAGACATAGAGGCTCACGCCGTAGAACGGGGCGATGATGCGCGTGCCCAAAAGCTCGATCACCATCACCGCGCCTCCGGTCAGGAACACGGTCAGATAAAGTCCGGTACGCTCCACCGCACGAAGCGGTTTGGGGATCCCGTTCATGACTGATTGAACAGGCGAAACGATGTCCGAAAGAAGACCGTACGGCGCGCGTGTATGGGCGTTCCCCGCCGCCTTCACCAAAGACCGGACGCCGCCGGTCTAGTGCGGCAGGTCGGCGTTAATGTTTTTTTGTGCTTGGGCCCGCCGGGGCTTCCGCCAAGAGCTGTTCCACCAGCCCACGGAGGTTCTCGGCCTCTCCACGCCGAAAGCCCAGGTGCACGTGACGAATGACGCCTTTGCGGTCGACCAGGTAAGACGATGGCATGCCTTGGACGCCGAAGTCCTGCGGACACCGTCCACCCGCGTCATAAGCCACCGTGAAGCTCGCCGGGTGCTTCGCGAGAAAGTTCTTTGCGTCTTCTCGTCTTTCATCCAAGTTGATACCTAGTATTTGTAGGCCTTTATCCCGAAACTGCTCTTCCAGATCGTTCAAGAAGACGAAGGACTGCGCACAGGGAGAACACCAGGAGGCCCAGAAATCGACGTACACGACCTTGCCGCGGAATCGATGCAGATCGAAGGATTGCTCATTCCCGGCCGGCGCCAACGAGCAGTTGGGCGCCTCCTGACCCGCGTCGAAACCGTTGGCGTTCCCATGACACACCAACGCCAGCGCACAAAAAAAGGCAGTCGAGAGATGTTGTTTCATCTTGTCCCCGGTTACAGCCTGACCACGCCCTTAGCCCGATCTCCTTGCTGCTCGTTTCATATCACCGAGCGCCCCTCCACCGAGACGACGGCGGAGCGCTTTCTCCGTTGAGGATCCCCGAAGTAACCTGTTGATTTCCGGCCATCGAATGCCCTTTACCCGAAGCACGTTTCACCGCCACCGGAGGAGTCTATTTCACGCTGCGGCACGCGTCAATGCGACAAATTGTCGCACCCCCCTAGATCCGTGCGGAACGGGGTGCGACAATTTGTCGCATTTACAGGGCTGGAGGCATCCTGATAGGATATAGTAGAGCGTCGCGAGGGCGTGACGAAGAAACGTGCCCGGTCGCTGCGGAGGGTTGCTCGGAATCAGCAGATCGATTAGGACGCTGCCGTCGATCGGCGAGGGCCCCGCGGGCCTCGGCGGGTTCGACGAGGGACTGCGATGAAGAAAACGAAACGGGCATTGACGGCCCTAGTGCTCGGGCTGGGCGTTTGGCTTTCGGGCTGCGCGCCGGTGGCGCCGTGGGAGCGCGGCCGTCTCGCCAAGCCACACATGGCCTTGGAGCCCAACCCGGCGCTACGTGCCTTGCGCGCGCACACCTATATGAGCCGCGAGGCGGCGTTGGCCGGCGGGACCGCAGCGGGTGCTGGTTGCGGCTGCTACTAGCTAGGCCTGATGCACAAGGGCCTTAGAGCGAACACCGTCGCCGGACGGCGGGCAGGGACGCCCTGTACCCAAGGCTCCTGAACGTGGTCGTGCGGCGTCTCGCCGCCCTCGGGCGAGGGCTTCGCGGCGTCTGCCGGTTTTTCGCGGGGCGCCTTGCGCCGTGGCGCTGCGGGCAGCCCCTGAGCTCGGGGCCGCAACCGGCGATACAGACCAATGTTTCCTCACGGGCGCTGACGGCCGCCGCCCTGGCTTTGCCGGGGCTCGTGCCATCGCCCACTCCTGCTGCCGAGGGCGACGAGCTCGGCTTTCAGTACGGCCGCTACCAGGAGGGCCAACGCGACCTCTTCGGCGTAGAGAGCAAATTCGATCCCCTCTTGGTGGACAGCCTCCACGGTAGCGCGAGCCTCACGCTCTTCGACCGGTTGAAGTTCTTCGCCAACTACGTGCAGGACACCTGGTCCGGGGCCACGCCGATCGCCACCGTGCCGCAGGCATTCGTTAGCAGTGGCCCGAGCTGTTCGGGGGGGAATTGTCCGACATCCCCCGATGGGGTTTCGGGAGCTACGCCGTTCATCAATGGTGACCTGTTCTTCGATTCTCAGCTCAACCCGATTGCTTTAGACGAGCTCGGCCAGCCGGCCGGTACGAACACACAGTTGGTGCATACGCTTTCTTCCGCCTCGCCCGAGACCCGCAAGCAGGGGGATTTCAGGCTCAGCTACGAATGGAACGAGGCGGCGCTCGACATGGGCGGCGGCCTTTCCTCAGAAAGAGACTATGAATCACGCTGGGGCAGCCTGGGGGGCCGCTGGGACCTCAACCAGAAACGCACCACCTTGAACCTGGGATTGAGCTACACCCGGAGCGACACCGAGGCCATCCTCGATCACGATGCCCTTCCCTACATCGATACCTCGGCATATACGGACCAGATCGACATTAGGTCGTTACCCAACACCGCGGCCAAAGCTGCTACATTGGAAGGCGAGCGACAGGATTGGGCTACAGTTTTCGGTCTGACGCAGGTCCTGACCAAGGACGCGCTCCTCGAGACCAATGTCGGTTATACCCGGAGCACCGGGTTTCTGGAAAATCCCTATAAGGTGGTAGAGGTCGCCTTCATCGATCCCGAGCAACAGCTCCTAGCGCCTCCAGGCGGATTCGTCGGGACGGTTGATGCCTTACTCGAGGAGCGGCCGGATACGCGCAACCAATGGACCTGGGACGCGCGCTATGTGCAATATGTCGAACCCTTCGATGCGTCGTTACATCTCGGCTACCGCTTCTTTTCCGATGATTGGGGGATCGACGCCCACACGTTCGAGTCGAGCTGGGGCCAACCCCTGGGCCGGGGTTGGAGCGTGACCCCCTGGGTGCGCTATTTCTCGCAAGACGCCGCAGATTTCTACCAGCCTTTCCTCATCTCCAGGCAAGCGCCCACCAGGACGGTGTGTGACGACGAAGGAAGTATTTGCCGCGACGTCCCCTTCGACCCCGAGAAGCTTCCCGACGACTTCTCGAGCGACCACCGTCTTTCGGGCTTTGGCGCCTTGAGCGGTGGGCTGATCGTGAGCAAGGAATTCGCGACGGGTGTTCGTCTCGAGGCGGGCTTCGAGTACTACACCCATGAGGGCGGGCTCAAGCTCGGCGACGACGGTGAGGGCGATTACGCCGACTTCAGCTACTACCAGGTCAATGCCGCGCTGAATGTCGCCCTCGACGCCGTGTGGTCCGCCGCCGACAGCGGCCATCGTGACCATGAGTCCGCCGCGCACGGCCACGCCCACGGTGACGCGCCGGCCGGGGTCATGTTCGACCACATGCTGCCCAGGGCCGGTGACTTCATGGTCGGCTACCGCTATATGTACCACCGCCAGGACGGTGATATCCTGCGTGGCTCGGACGCCGTGGGCGATGCCGTCATCGCCGGCGACGCCTGTGGCGACCTCCCCTGCAAAGTGAGGCCGGTCGAGCACACCATGCGCATGCACATGCTCGATCTCATGTACGCGCCGACCGACTGGCTGAACCTGATGCTCATGCCCCAGTTCATCGACATGGAGATGCATCAGGAGGCGCTCGACGGTGCTCCCCCGCTCGACAGCACGGAGTTCCACCATGTGATCCACACCGAAGCCACGGGTGGCGTCGGCGATACGTCCATGTTTGCCCTGTTCAAGCTGTTCGATATCCCCGGACATCACATGCACCTGGGTCTCGGGGTGAGCGCCCCGACCGGCTCCGTCGACGAGAAGCTCAGGCCCACCCATGGGATCGATCAGGGCTTCATCCACTACGCGATGCAACTCGGCAGCGGCACCTGGGACTTCCTGCCGAGCCTCACTTACACGGGACAGGCGACGCGCTGGTCCTGGGGCGGGCAATTGCGCGGGATCCATCGCCTCGAGAACGAAAACGAATCCGGCTATGCATTGGGCGATCAGTTCCAGGCCACCGCCTGGGGGAGCGTCGGCCTGACCGACTGGCTGTCCGCCTCGGTGCGCGGCGCCTACACGACGCAAGGGGAGATCGAGGGCGAGTTCAACGACGTACATTCGCAACTGAGCCCGGTGGACTTCCCGCAGAACTACGGCGGGCGGTTCTGGGATGTCGGCTTCGGGCTCAGCGCCGAGATACCGATCGCGGGGCTCAAGGACAACCGTTTGAGCGTCGAATGGTTAGAACCCGTGGACGACGACTTCAACGGCTACCAGCTCGAACGTGACGGCTCGTTGTTCGCGAGCTTCAAGCTGAAGTTCTGAAAGGCACGCCGGAGACCCATGGTGGGAACGAAGCTCCGTGGCCTGGAGGCTTTCCGAACCACGTTCAAGGCGATGGGCTCTCCGTGTGAGATCCGGCTCTTCGCCAAAGGCCAAGCGGACGCCGATCGGATAGCGGCCATCGCGATCGCTGAGATCGGCCGTTTGGAAGCGCGTTACTCGCGCTATCGCAGCGAGAGTTTTCTATCCGAGATCAATCGCGTGGCCGGCCGTGGGGAAAGCCTCTCTGTAGACGACGAGACCGCCGGCCTGCTCGATTACGCCGCGACCTGTTATCGCGAGAGCGCAGGGCTCTTCGACATCACCTCCGGCATATTGCGCCGCGCGTGGCGTTTCGATCGCGGCATGCTGCCGGACCCGGCACGGCTCCAAAACCTACTCGGCCAAGTCGGCTGGGACCGAGTCCGCTGGGCGCCGCCGCTGCTCCAGTTTCCGACGCCCGGTATGGAGATCGACTTCGGCGGCGTCGTCAAGGAATACGCCGTCGATCGGGCGGCGACCTTTTGCTGGAACGCCGGCGCCCGATCGGGCTATGTCAACCTAGGCGGGGACATCAAGATCATCGGGCCGCGACTGGATGGCAGCCCATGGCGGATCGGAATTCGCCATCCCCGCCGTCCCGGGGCCCTCATCCGGACGGTCTCGCTACACCGCGGGGGGCTTGCCAGCAGCGGCGACTACGAGCGCTGTATCGTGTTGGACGGCGTGCGTTACGGCCACATCCTCAATCCCAAAACCGGCTGGCCGGCGCGCCACTTGGCGTCGGTGAGCGTCGCCGGAGACCTGTGTCTCATCGCGGGCAGCGCCGCGACGATCGCCATGCTCAAGGAGGCTGCCGGCCCGACCTGGCTGGCGGGCATGGGCCTGCCCCATTTCTGGGTGGACGTGTACGGGGAGACCGGCGGCTCGCTCGGGGCGTCGGCTAAAAGCGAGGGATCCGACGCGTTGCAGAGCCGCGCGCGAGATGCGCCGGCCTTTGCGGTGCTCGACGAGCCCTGAGGGCCTTTGTAAAGAATCTACCCAAAGATATTTGGAATTGGAAGGGAAAGGGCTAGGATGGGGGTTGAGTCTGTCAAAACGTTGCGAAGCTCAACCCCCACCCTCGCCCTCTTCGCGATCGATCGAAGGTCCGGGGGCCGAAATCCTGCCCTGCCCGAGCTCCGACCGCTCTCCCCTGCGGCTTCGAAACTATTCTGCCAGGCCATCAAAACGGCGGGGGCCGCCTGGTGAATCTCCGATATGGGAGGTACGTATCGATGTCCGCGCCACTCGGCATGACCGCGACGTCGAAGCGTTGGTCCGCGGGGCAATTGTCGTCGGTGGCGTTGGGGTTCATCACCGTCAGCGTAGTCCAGAACGTCGGTTGGATCAGATCCGGGTCCGTGAAGCTCTGAGTCCCGGTCTCGGCCGTGAACCACCAGTCGGCCCGATTGTTGTTCCGGTCCGAGGCTTCGTTCTGGTCCTCTTCACACCAGTTCGCGACCGCGATACGGATCCGGAGGTTCGCTACACAGTTGTTCACGATGGGCGGCACGCTCACGCGGAACCGCGCGTATCCGACCAGGTCGGGATTCAAGCTACCGTCCCTCCAATTGAGCGCACGCACCGGATCGGTACCCTCCTCGTGTTGGGTGTCGAAGAGGGATCGGTCCTGAACCCCGCCTACGGCCAGGTTCAGGGTTCCATCGCCTCCGATGACCGTGACGGGGTCTATGGGCGCATTCGTCGCCGGGTTCACCCATACGGCCTGGCTTGGGGGCCCGAACGGAAAGACGGCGCTCTGTCCTAACACCGGTAAGGGATCAGGGCCCCCCTCGGCGCCGGAGCAGCCATGCGTTATGACGAAGGCGTTATTTGAGGTAGTCGCCGAGGTTGCCGACGATCTGGCTTGATCTTGGACACCGGTATGGGCGAGCGCGCCCTCCGAAACCCCGTACAGTAAACTGATGACGGAGCACGTCATCAGTCGGCTTACCATTTTTGGACTTGGCATACTCTCCTCCGAAATGTGGGTCTTGTTAGAAGCAGAACGGTTCCGACGCCTTGAACGCGCACCTCATGCAACGTCTGGCCGGGTTCGCTTCGTGCGAAGCGCACCCGTGGGCTCCGGCTCAAACCAAGCCTCCACTCGAATTAGGCGGTACGGTACTACGGGTATCCTCTGCTCAATGAGGGAGATTATGTAGCGTGCACAGCCTTGTCAATGCGACAAATTGTCGCACCCTGCACACGACTTGCGGCCACAAGGCGAACCAAACGAGGGATCCCCATAGCGACACCCCGTGCCCGGGTGCTAGCAATGCCACCGCGAACAGTAGGGGGGTGCGACAATTTGTCGCATGTACGGGCGAAGCCAAGTGGTGTAGTCTCCTAGTAGACTATTACGCCCTTTCCAAAAGGTTGCGAGCCTTGGCGGATGCGGCCAGTCAGGTGGGTATCGAGTGACGGAAAGAGCCTGAATAACCGTTCTTACCGCGAGGGTTAGGCGCGCGGTTCCGCTTGCGTCCGGGAGGAGGCGGACCGGGAGGGGGGCATGCTCCTCGAACAAGCCTTGGCCGACAGCGACGAGACGGTACGAACGGCAGCGGCCGTGAAAATCCGCGAGATTGAACATCAATCGAAGGAAGAGCGTCGACGGCTCGCCGACGCGCGGCAGCACTAACACCGGATTTGCCGTGGCGCGCGTGGCCGGGCGTCTTGTGCCCGCCATCGCGGCCGAGTAAACGCCGCCGGCTGGGGCCCGCTCGAACACCACCCGGTTTGAACCGTCGATGTGGAAGGAGGAAGTAATTATTATGCATCTAGGTTTCGAGAAGGCCGTTACCAGGCTGTCACCGCTCGTTGCGATCGGTCACGCTGGTTTCGCGCCGGCGCATCGGTGATCGAGGTGATCGGATCGCTCGGTAGGAGGAACGCGTCCTATAAAAGCATCGCCATGGCCTTGTCGTTCCTGCTTTCGGTCGGCCAGGTTGGGGTCGTCCTGGGGCATTCCGCGGGAGGCTTTCTGGGTAAGAAAAAGAGAGCGACGGATGTCTACTCCGTAACCTGCTCGAACGAGGAAGGCGGCGATACCGCGACGTTCCGCCTCGCGGCCCGAGTGCGGGATGAGCTCCCCCGCCGGAACCCTAAGGTCAGCGTGACGATAGCGAAGGGTGGGACCGCGGTTCGCGTGACGGACAAGAAGGACGGAGACCGGCGTTACAGCCCTTGGGCCTACGTGGACGGAGGCAACGGCGTCTATCGGGTCATAGTCACGAAATCGGGGAGGGGTCCCGAGCGTTTCACGGTCGAGTTCCATTGCCAAGGCCCGAGCTCTTCCGGGTTCGTCCATACGAGTACGGGCGTGGTAACTACTCAGAACCAATGAAGATTCTTTCGGCAGTAGCAGTGTCTTTGCTCACACTCCCATCAAGGACTCATCGGTCAACGAAGGGAGTCGGGTCTTCAAAGCGTTTTCCATTCCGCATGGCTGCGAAAACGCAGCGGGCGACCATCTGCCGGTGATCGCTCAGAGTGCGGCGTTCCCCAAAGGTAGCTCGGTCATCGCGTTTCGCACCGACACCAATGAACCCGTGGATCTCTCGACCATCGGTGGGGTTCTGGCCGCAAATATCTGTCAACCGGAAAAGCCCGCTCGATCCCCCCTTGCGGGGGGGGGGTGGGTTTCGACCGTTGCTGCCGAGCCGACGGATGCGGACATCGATGGCCTCCTGCCGATTAGGAAGTCTTGGCCCACGCCCTAGGATCGGATCGCCTGGTACGAAACGCGTGAAGAGGGAGAAAAGCGGGCCGCGCCCAAGGCGCGGCCCCAATGGGCAGTGGTATCCCGCGAGTGATCCTCCGCGGCCGGCTGATACCGGCTACGGTGGTCGCGGAATAGACCGCCAGTGCAGCGCCTTACGGATCGTGACTCCGTAGGGGGCTGCACCGTTCAGGCGGCCTTCTTGACCTCGCGGACCAAGGCCTGGCAGGCATCGGCACACTTGCGGCAAGCGTCGTGCTTCGAGGCGTGCTTGCGGCATTCCTTCTCGCAGTCGCTGCAGACCGCAGCGCAGGCCTCCGCAAAAGCCTTGGTGTGTGTCGAATTACTGGCACCGAGCTGCGCCAGCGCATTGCAGCCCGCGATCGTCTGCTGTACCGCGACTCCGCAGGCGATCAGGGAGCTGTCTCCGGCCTGGAAGCTGTTCAAGCAGTGGCTAAGACACTCGTGCCCTGCGCCCATACAGGTGGTTGCGGCTTGCATAACGCCGCCATAGGCCCAGGAATGGGTGTGGCCGGGCTCCTTCTCGGGTGCCGCAAAGGCACGTCGCTGCCGACCAAGAGGGTAGCCGCACCGGCTGCTGCGGCACCGGTGAGAAAGGCCCTGCGCGGGTGTTCCGTCTCGTGACGGGGAACGGAATTAACATCTGACATGGTGGCTCTCCTATCGATTGACTAGACAGTAAGGGGAGGGCACGCGCCCGCCAATTTGACGCTCGTGCATGGGTCCTGCGGCGCTTTCTGTGGTCGGGGTGCCGGTGGAGAGCCAACTCACCTGGACGACACCCTTCCGGTTGGGACTATAGCACCGGCCCATCTCGGAGAGCATGAGCAGGTTCGAGCCCTCGGCCGCCATGCCCAGGCCATGATCCAGCATACTCATGTGCAGATGGTGCAGCGACATAGCCCCTTCCGCAGCACCCTTCGGCAGGGGCGCTTGCGCGCTTACTACACCCCCCGCCATGGTCGCCCAGGTGAGACCCAGGGCTACCGTGATTCTCATTGTCGCATTCATATTGTTCTGCCTCAAAAATACGTGAATGATTCGTACGCCCGCGCTTAAGCACCCAAGCGTGACCGATTATAGGCGCAAACATCGTATCTCGGGCATGCGACAAATTGTCGCACCCGGCCTAGTAGTTAGCCCGACTTAGCCGATTCGGGTTAGTCAAGTTGAAACGCGCGAATACAAGCGAGCGAGTGCCGGGCGTCATCGCATCGCGGCCCGCCCCACCGCTCAAAAGAACCCCCGCGGTTACGGGGGGAATGCTGCTGGAAGTGGCCCATAACGCAACGGCAGGCCAACCAACCTATCGAATCCGTCAGGCACTCGGTCGTCCGGAGGGTACATTCGCGCTCACCTCGAAGCGCTCCGTTTGGGTCCGAGCCCGCTCCCCTGCACTATTCAGACATCGAGATCGATCCCGGTGGCTCCACCTCGCCGTCGCCGACGATCCACTCGACATCATTACGGCATCGTCGGCCGTACGGCGGGTGGCGTCCACAGACTGCGTCAGCACCGGGACCTGCCCCGGCCGGTGATCCATCGTACTGTAAACCGCCCAAAGCCTGGTCATCGGTGTTTCTCCTCTCGAGTGCTATCGTGTCCCGCCGAGACGCAGGGAAGGTTGCGGGGTTGTAAAAGCGCGAGCGGGCTGGTCAACGCCAATACGCCCTCAGCGGACCACGGTGACGCGCCCCGTCGCTTGGCGCCCGCTTGGATGAGCTGGGCTGGGCCCGGTTGCGCAAGTCGGTATTCGATATCGACATCGCGCAGTGTCCGCAGTGCGACGGTACTTTGACGATCATCGCCGCCATCGAAGATGGGTGAAGATCTTTTATAACGACGATGGATCAATAGGTTAGAGTGGAAAAAGCTTGGAAGAGAGGGCGCTCCGTGGTATGTATGGGTTTCGGAAGGTCATACGTCCCACAAAGGA
>JALZID010000211.1 GCA_030860485.1 Pseudomonadota bacterium
CCCCCGCGCCGCCGAAGACTACATAGCTGGCACCGGAGGAGTCGCCGTTCGGGTCGGCACCGAGCGCCCCGATGAGGACGTCATCCACCCCATCGCCGTTGACATCCCCGGCCGTGCTCACCGCGACGCCCGAGACGTCACTGGCCGCGACGCCCGAGAGCCTGAAGCCGTTGGTGCCGTCGAGGGCCGAGAGCTCGAGGTTGCCGCCATTCCCGACCCCCGCACCGCCGAAGACCACATAGCTCGCACCGGAGCCGTCGCCGTTCGGGCCGGCGCCGGATGCCCCGATGAGGATGTCATCCGTCCCGTCGCCGTTGACATCCCCGGCCGTGCTCACCGCGCGGCCCGAAAGGTCATAGGCCGCGACGCCCGAGAGCCTGAAGCCGTTGGTGCCATCGAGGGCCGAGAGCTCGAGGTTGCCGCCATTCCCGACCCCCGCACCGCCGAAGACCACATAGCTCGCACCGGAGGTGACGCCGTTCGGGTCCGCGCGGTATGCCCCGATGAGGAGGTCATCTATCCCATCGCCGTTGACATCCCCGGCCGTGCTCACCGCGGCGCCCGAGAAGTCACCGGCCGCGGCGCCCGAGAGCTTGAAGCCGTTGGTGCCATCGAGGGCCGAGAGCTCGAGGTTACCGCCATTCCCGACCCCCGCGCCGCCGAAGACCACATAGCTGTCACCGGATTCGTCGCCGTTCGGGTCGGCACCGAGCGCCCCGATGAGGACGTCATCCACCCCATCGCCGTTGACATCCCCGGCCGTGCTCACCGCGCGGCCCGACAAGTCAAAGGCCGCGACGCCCGAGAGCCGGAAGCCGTTCGTGCCATCGAGGGCCGAGAGGTTGATATTGGCCGGGAAGGCCGCGAGCGCCGGGCCCGGTGCTAAGGCCGTCAGCCCCAGGGCCATCCACAGCTC
Source organism: Pseudomonadota bacterium (assembly GCA_030860485.1). Classification (NCBI taxonomy): domain Bacteria; kingdom Pseudomonadati; phylum Pseudomonadota; species Pseudomonadota bacterium. The sequence continues at coordinate 917 of JALZID010000211.1, forward strand.
GGTGCGCCGCGGGAAAGGCGGGTGTTGCCCAGACACCCGGACACGTTTCGATGGGCGTTTCCGTTTAGACATGATTACCTCCTGATAGGGTTGTCGATGTGCGCCCCTTAGAAAATGAACCCCGCGCAAGGCGCCAAAGTTGGGGCGCGCCCTGCCTCGCGCTGGGTGGCTCGGGGAACACCGATGCCAGCGGTGACCCCTGGATGCCCTTCGACGATTGTCGGCCGCCGGTCGGCACGGGTCCTCGACCTCAGGCTGCAAGCGTAGCTGAAGGATCCGCCCGCCCAGTAGGACTAATCTGCTCATCAATAGGACAAAGGTGCGGATCACTAGGACTTTTTTGCTGCGTTATCGATGGCACGGCTGGGAGCAGATCTGAACGTATACGGCGGAACGCCCACAAAACGGGCTTCCGCCCTGTCGCTAACCTTGATTAGAACAGCAGTGGCCCGGTCGGAGCGACCGGGCCACTGGCCATTGGCTGAGCTTCGGGCCCATCTCCGGGCTTACGGCACGCCACGCGTTTGTTCGCAGCTCGTGGCCGTATCGGTTCCGCGGCCGCCGTTGCATTTATCGTCGGAACCGGGGCCGCCGTCCATGGCGTCGTCGCCGCTCTGCCCGAACAGCCGGTCGTTGTCTGTGCCTCCCTTCAAGACATCGTTGCCACCCCCGCCGAACAGTTGGTCCTTGCCTTGGTCGCCGAATAGCTGATCGTCACCCTTGCCGCCACAGATGACATCATTGCCCCCACGACCCCGGATGATGTCGTTCCCGCCCCGTCCATGGATGACGTCGTTGCCCGGGGTGCCGACGAGCGTGTCGTTGCCAAAGGTCCCGACGATGGTCGCCGGCAAGCCATTACACGTGACCGAGACCGGCGGCGCCGCCTGGCCGAAGACCACATAGCTGGCACCGGAGAAGTCGCCGTTCCGGTTCGGGCCGCCGGGCGCCCCGATGAGGAGGTCATCTATCCCGTCGCCGTTGACATCCCCGGCCGTGCTCACCGCTTGGCCCGAGTAGTCACCGGCCGCGACGCCCGAGAGCCTGAAGCCGTTCGTGCCATCAAGGGCCGAGAGCTCGAGGTGGCCGCCACGCCCGACCCCCGCACCGCCGAAGACCACATAGCTCGCACCGGAGAGCCCGCCGTTCGGGTCGGCGCCGAATGCCCCGATGAGGAGGTCATCCACCCCATCGCCGTTGACATCCCCGGCCGTGCTCACCGCGGAGCCGGAGCGGTCATCGAACGCGACCCCCGAGAGCTTGAAGCCGTTCGTGCCATCGAGGGCCGAGAGCTCGAGGTGGCCGCCACGCCCCACCCCCGTGCCGCCGAAGACCACATAGCTCGCCCCGGAGGCGTCGCCGTTCGGGCTGGCGCCATCTGCCCCGATCAGGAGGTCATCCGTCCCGTCGCCGTTGACATCCCCGGCCGTGCTCACCGCGCGGCCCGAGAAGTCACGGAATGCGACGCCGGAGAGCCTGAAGCCGTTCGTGCCATTGAGGGCCGAGAGCTCAAAATTGCCGCCATTCCCGACCCCCGCACCGCCGAAGACCACATAGCTGGCCCCAGAGTAGTCGCCGTTCGGGTCGGCGCCGTCTGCCCCGATGAGGAGATCATCCACGCCATCGCCGTTGAAATCCCGGGCCGTGCTCACCGAGACGCCCAAGTAGTCATGGTGCGCGACGCCCGAGAGACTGAAGCCGTTGGTGCCGTCGAGGGCCGAAAGCTCGAGGTTGCCGCCAGTCCCCACCCCCGCACCGCCGAACACCACATGGCTCGCACCGGAGAAGGCGCCGTTCCGATCGGCGCGGTATGCCCCGACCAGGAGGTCATCCATCCCATCGCCGTTGACATCCCCGGCCGTGCTCACCGCTTGGCCCGATTTGTCAAAGGCCGCGACGCCCGAGAGCCTGAAGCCTTTCGTGCCATCGAGGGCCGAGAGCTCGAGGTTGCCACTGCTCCCCACCCGCGCACCACCGAAGACCACATAGCTCGCACCGGAGGAGAAGTTGGGATTGGGTGCCCCGATGAGGAGGTCATCTATCCCGTCGCCGTTGACATCCCCAGCCGTGCTCACCGAGACGCCCGACAAGTCACCGGCCGCGGCGCCCGAGAGCCTGAAGCCGTTGGTGCCGTCGAGGGCCGAGAGCTCGAGGTTGCCACTGCGCCCCACCCCCGCGCCGCCGAAGACCACGTAGCTCGCCCCGGAGTCGTCGCCGTTCGGGTCGGCGCCGGGTGCCCCGATGAGGAGGTCATCCAACCCATCGCCATTGACATCCCCGGCCGTGCTCACCGCGGAGCCCGATTGGTCAAAGGCCGCGGCGCCCGAGAGCCTGAAGCCGTTCGTGCCGTCGAGGCTCCCCAGGTTGATATTGGCGGGGAAGGCTGCGAGCGCCGCGCCCGGTGCTAAGGCTGTCAGCCCCAAGGCCATCCACAGCCCCGCGCGCCGCGGGAAAGGCGGGTGTTGCCCAGACACCTGGACACGTTGCGATGGGCGTTTCCTTTTAGACATAGCTACCTCCTGATAGGGTTGTCGATTTGCGCCCCTTAGAAAATGAACCCCGCGCAAGGCGCCGTAGTTGGGGCGCGCCCTGCCTCGCGCTGGGTGGCTCGGGGAACACCGATGCCAGAGCGGTGAAACCCCGATGCCATTCGACGACTGTCGGCCGCTGGTCGGCACGGGTCCTCGACCTCAGGCTGCAAGCGTAGCTGAAGGATCCGCCCGCCCAGTAGGACTAATCTGCTCATTATTAGGACAACGGTGCGGATCAGTAGGACTTTTTTGCGCGACGCGGCCCAAACCGTGCCGAAATGGTGCACGCGGGGACGACAGTCGCCGCCGATGGTGGTGCTCGGGTCTCGACGGCGGAATGGGGCGAGGTGGAGACCCCCTACCACGCGCGGTCACCCATCGGGCTTTTTTATCCCCTACCCTCTCCCGGAGGAGGGGATGAAAGGTTAGCCTCTCCCGGAGGGAGAGGGGATTTAGGAAGGCGATCCATGACCGTGGGCAGCATCGTGACTCTGCCGTCTCAAGCGCATTCCGAGGTGCGGCGTTCGCCTACGAGCGCGCGCCGCCAGGCGCATGTTCAGGGTGAGGGGCCGAGTGCTGAGCCTGGTAGTCGCGCGGGGTCATGCCGTAACGGCGCCGAAAGACACGGCCGAAATACGAGCAATCGTTGAAACCGGCGGCCAAGGCCGCCTGCTTGACGGAGGTCTCGGCCATCGCCAGTAACTCGCAGGCCCGTTCGAGGCGGTATCGAAGGAGATAGCGCCGGAACGAGGTGCCATGCTCTTTCTTGAAGGTCCGGCTGAAATGGGAACCGCTCATGTGACAGGCCATCGCCAAATCCTCGAGGCGGAGGTCGTCGGCGAAGCCCTGTTCGAGACGGACGAGCGCGGCGGCGGTTCGCGACACGGTATGGTCCGGTCCTCCAGCGCAGGCGCCTTCAGGTTGGGACGGTAACCCTGTTGCCGGGGGGCCGGCCGGGAACTGCGCGTGATCCCGGCCCAAGGCCAGCAGCATGCGGATCTCCCTGACCAGCTCGTGCAGGGCGATCGGTTTGACCACATAACTCGATGCGCCGCTCCGATAGGCCAGGACCATCGTCTCCTTCGCGTGGTCGTTCGTCAGCATGACGAGCGGCGCATAGGGATACCGAGCGCTGGTCTCCGCGAGGAGGCGTATGCCGTCGCCTCCCGGGTGATCGTGTTCGAAACAGATGAACGACGGGGATAGCTTCTCGATTGCGAGGCGAAGGTCTTCGTGACCCGAGATCCGATGGCCGGGATAGAGATCGCAGAGATCGTGAAAAAGCAGCGATGAGTCTCGGGTCAGCTCCACCCATAAAAACGGTGGCTCGCGGAACGGGGCAGCGCGTGTGGCCCCGGAAAACCCTGATCGTTGCGGCGTCTCTTTCGCTGCCATGCCTCCTCCTTGGCCCGCGGAGCACGACGCGTCCCCCGAAAGCTTCTGGGGATCGCCCGCGGGCGATTACTCACCTGGCGGGTCGCACAAGCTCGAAAATGGCTTGTATTCTTCGTGAGGCGACCCGTCGTAGCGCTCATGGAACGCTAAGGCATCTCGCATACCAGCGTGGAAGCCTGGCACGAGGTATAATTTCACAGTTTTCTTGTGACGTATTTCCTTGACTTTCCGGCTAGTGGGTATGCTCTTGACTCCAGCTACCACTATGCGTCGGCGTTGGTCCACGAGCATGGGCACTAGCGGTGGGGGCAAGTGGAGTCAAGGGCATACCCACTTTGCGCGGAGCAGGATTGCGCAGCACAAAGACGGCCCGCCAGACCGAGCGGACCGGTGATCGCAGCAGGGTGGTGGTGAGAAATCCGGGCTAGGCTCGCCGCCAAGCGGTTCCAACCCATTTATTTGATACAAGCGTCGCCGATGGGCGACGGATCCTCTGAGGCGGCGCGCCTCACGCGCGTTCGGTGACCAATCCCCCCAGCGCGGGGAAATGTTCCGCCGGGAGCGGCGGGCCGAGGAGATACCCCTGGATCTCGTCGCATCCATACACCCCCTCGGCCACGACCCGTAGCCTCAACTGGTGCGCCATCGCCACGATCCCTGGACGATGGCGACATCGTCGGGATCGTCCTGGACGCCGAAGGTCAGACCTCCTGATCTCACCGACCTATCCTGCTAGACTTGGTGTTTCAGGGCGGCTCGCTCCCGATCATGCTGGTGGCGGCCGTGTGGCTCTTGGAGCGCCGGCTCAACCTCAAGCTCCTGTAAGCGCGGGCGTCCTGCACCTGGACGAAACGACTAAATGGAACCCTTGAGATTTCTGCATATCCCGAAGACCGCCGGGACCACATTGACTTTTGTCCTGCGCCGGTGGTACGAAGGTAGCCCCCATTTTCATTTCTCGGGCAACGTTGGGGAGGACCTGAAACGCTATGACGCGTTGCCGGACGAGGTGCGGAAGCAGATCGCGCTCTTCACCGGGCATGCGGGCATCAAGACCGGCATACCGGCAGCGGACAACATCCCGATCATCACGCTGCTCCGAGAGCCGGTCGCCCGGGTCAAGTCGTTCTGCCAGCACGTGTCGGAGCGAAAGAGCCCTTACCTCCTGTACCTATTCCCCCCCGATGCATTCGACCTCGATGCGTTTCTTTGCAGCGATAACGGCGAGCTGTCCAATCTACAAACGAAACTGTTACTGGGTAGGTCGATCGAGGGGCTATCGGCGTCCGAGGCGGTCGATATCGCCCTCGGCAATCTCCTGGAAAAGATCACCTGCTTCGGGATCCAAGAGCACTTCGACGAGAGCCTGGCCCTCATCGCATGGACGCTCGGCATTAAACCACCGGCCTATGGGTCCCGGAACCAGAGGGATCCGACCCGGGCGCTGCGGTTCGACAGGTCGCACCTCGACAAGATCATCGAGCTCAATGCGATCGATCTGGAGCTATATGAACGCGCGAGACAGAGCTTCATGCAAAGGACCGGTCTAGCGGCGTGTCGGACTTAGGTTGGACGGTAAAGCGGCGGCGCAGGTGCTGAGCACGACCATCGTTGGTCGAGTGCTCATTGATGCTATAGGGGCCGTGACCCTTCTTGGCATGGCTTGCTCCTCCTGAATTGACCGTCAATTTAGTATGCCTGTAGGCCTACGGAAAATAAATCTGTCCCCCTTATCCTGTCCTCTCGGTTCAGACCCGTTTTGCCCAAACAGGTACCGATCTCCACCCGTCGCGCATCCTGCCGCGTAGGGCGTCGGTCTTGGGTTCGTAGCGGCGGACCATCGCCCAGAAACGACTCGAATGATTCTGCACCAGGGTATGGCAAAGCTCGTGTATGAGGACGTAGCGCACCAGTTCTCGCGGCAGAAAAAGCAGCTTGCAGTTGAGATTGATTCGTCCATCCGCCGTGCAACTGCCCCAGCGTGTACGCTGATTCTTCAACCCCATGCCGGAGAAACGCAGGCCGGTTTCCTCGGAGACGCTTTCGAGCCAAGGCAGGAGCGTTTGCTTTGCGCGGCGGGCCAGCCAGCGGCGCAGCGCGGCCTGACAGGCTCTCGCATCCTCGACTGCGCCAGAAACCACAATGCGGCCGGAACGGTCCGCTCGGGCCACCACGGTTTTGGCGCGCGTTTCCCGATACTCCACGCGCCATGACTCGCACAGCGCCGGCAGGTCGATAGCGTGCGGCCGCACGGCCGCGGCCGCAGTCAGTCGATGGCCCACTTCGTCGAGCCGCGTGAGGCGCTTTCCGATCCAGTCGGATCGGCCGACGACCAGCTCGATAATGCGCGCGACCGGGACGCCGATCGGCGCCGTTACCAGCAGACCCCCGCGGACATCGAGCTTCAAGCGCACCGAGCGGCTCTTGTGCGACGTTCGTATGGAGAAATCGAGCCGTCGGCCATCCTTCAGTTCGATGTGCGGCGTCTGGGCCATCCGATGGGTCCCTCTTACGCACTGTCGGCCGGCGAGCGGCGCATAAGCTGGTTTTCTCGGGGCCTATTCCGCCGCGAGTCGATAACCGACGCCCACCTCCGTGAGCAAAAAGCGCGGCCGGGCCGGCTCCTCTTCGAGCTTGTGGCGTAACTGCCGCATGTAGATGCGCAGGTAATGGCCTTGATCGGCGCGCGCGCTACCCCAGACGTCGTGCAGCAGTTGCCGGTGCGTGAGGGTCTTGCCGGCATGCTTGACGAGCACCGACAGCAGGCGATACTCGATCGGGGTCAAATGGACTTCCTGGCCTCGGATCGAGACCCTGCGGCTCAACAAATCGACCTTCAAGGGCCCCACGGAAAAATCGCTCTGCCCATCGTTCGCGGGGACCATGGCTGCATGGCGCAAAGAGACGCGTACACGCGCAAGCAGCTCGGCAGCCCCGAAGGGTTTTGTGAGGTAATCATCGGCACCGGCGTCGAGGGCGGCGACCTTCTGCGCTTCCTGGTCGCGTGCGGATAGAACGATGATCGGGACACGGGACCACGCGCGCAGTTGCCGGATGACCTCGATACCGTCGAGGTCCGGCAATCCCAAGTCGAGGATCACGAGGTCGGGCTTGCGCGTGCCGGCCTCGATCTGGCCGCGCCGGCCGCTCTCGGCCTGGAAGACGAGGTAGCCTTGGGCCGCCAGCACGGTCTTGAGCAGCCGGCGCATCGGCGCCTCATCCTCGAACCACGACGACCGTTAACGAGTGGCTAGCCATACGCCGCGGTTTCCGTGTCGTCTTCCACCCCGACCCTAGGTGGCGACGCATGTCTCGGGATGAGAAATCGAAAGACCGCTCCCCCCGTCGGTCCGGGCTCGGCCCAGATCCGGCCGCCATGGGCATCCACGATGGCGCGGCAGATGGCCAGTCCCAGCCCCACCCCCAGGTTCCCGCTTTCTCGTTGGGTGCGATAAAATTTATCGAACACCCGCTTATCTTCTCCCGGCGCGAGCCTGGGCCGCTGTCGGCAACGGAGACGATGACGCCCTCGGTCTCTTCCTCTGCAGCGATCTCGATGCCACCACCCGACGGCGCGTACTTGACCGCATTCTCCAAGAGATTCACCAGCACGCTTTGAATCATGAGCCCATCGACGAAGATGAGCGCGAGATCGGCCGGCAGCCGAGTGACGACCGGGTGATGAATTAACTGGCTGCCAAGCTCGGTCAGGGCCGCGCCGATCAGCTCCTCCAGGGTTTGCCACTCGCGATTGAGCGCGATCGTGCCGGATTCCAACCTCGCCATCTCGAGCACCTTGTTGACCAGTCGGCTCATATAGGCGGCCTCGTCCTTGATAGTCTCTGCGAGCTCCTTGCGGGCCGCCTCATCGAGTTTCCAGGTGTCGCTGCTGAGCGCGCCCGCTGCACCCACGATGGCCGCGAGCGGCGTGCGCAGATCATGGGAGATGGCGCTCAACAAGATGTTCCGCAGCCTTTCGGCCTCGACGCGAAGCAGGCTGTCTTGAGCCTGCGCGGCCAATCGCACCCGCTCCAGGGCCAGCCCGATCTGGTTCGCGAAAAGCTGCAAGAGGCGTTGCTGCTCAGGGGCGAAGACCCGTCGCGGATCGGTCGGCAGTATCGCGATGACGCCCAGCGTCTGCTCGGAGCCGCCGAGCGGCCAATACAGGGTATCACTCGCCGGCAGGGTATCGGTGGCACGACCGGCCGGTGTCCCGTGGTCATGGACCCACTGGGCGATGGCCAGATCGGCCCCGTGCAGGGAGCCGAACTGGCTCTTGGTATTCGGGTAGGTGATCTTGCCTCGCTCATCGGGGAGCAGGATCACGCAAGGGCTGTCGAAGGCCTCGTAGAGGTGCTTGATTGCCGCGCGCAGGATCGGTTCCTCGCCCCGCGTGGCGCTCAAGTCCCGACTCATCGCGTACAGCAAGGCGGTGCGGCGCTCGCGGTGGCTCGCGATCTTCGCCTGCAACCGTACGCTCGATGCCAAGCTACTGATGATAAGGGCGACACTCAGCATGACCGCAAAGGTGACGAGATATTCGGTGTCGCTGACGGCAAACGAGAAGCGCGGCGGCACGAAGAAAAAGTCGAAGCTGATCACGCTCTGCACCGAGGCCAATATCGAAGGTCCGCGGCCATGGCGATGGGCCACCAAACCGACACCGAGGAGGTACACCATGATGAGGTTGCTGAGCGCGAAGTACGGGAACATCAGCGCGCAGACGCCCGTGCAGACGACTACCGTGAAGGTTGCCCAGAAGAGCTCGGGCCGACGGTACCAGGCCTTGGTATCTTGCGGAGCGGCGAGGCCGAGGAATTCACGGGTGCGCAGGAAATAGGGACGATGCCGGGCGAAGATCCCCGATTCGGCGGTCTCGCCGGTGATGAACAAGACATCGATGTCGGCGCTGTGGCTGAGGATGTATTCGACCGCCGATCCGAAAAGCCAGCGTCGCCACGCCGGGGTGCTCGCCTTGCCGAGGACGATCTTGGTCGCGTTGCGTTCCCTCGCGTAGGAAAGAACCGATTCACCGATGTAGTGACCGGTGAGCGTGACGGTCTCGGCCCCGAGCTCTTCCGCGAGACGCAGGGTCGCCAGGATGCGGGCACGCCTCATCTCCGGCAGTCGCTGGAGTTTGGGGGTCTCGACGTAGACCGCGATCCATTCGGCACCCAGCGTTTGAGCGAGCCGCCGGGCGCCGCGCACGATGCGCTCGGCCTGTGCATCGGCACCGATGCATACGAGCAAGCGCTCCTTGACCTGCCACACGTCCCGGATGGACCAGTCGTCACGATACTGGCGCATCTGTGCGTCGACCCGGTCGGCCGTGCGCCTCAGCGCCAGCTCGCGCAGCGCAATCAGGTTGCCTTTGCGGAAGAAATGCTCGACCGCCCGCTCGGCTTGATGGGGGATGTAGACCTTGCCGTCTTTCAAGCGCTGCAAGAGATCATCGGGGGGCAGATCGACCAGCTCCACCTCATCGGCTTCTTCCAGCATCTTGTCCGGAACGGTTTCCCACACGCGGATGCCGGTGATCCTGCCGACCACGTCGTTCAGGCTCTCCAGATGTTGGACGTTGATTGTGGTATCGACGTCGATCCCGGCATCGAGCAACTCCTCGATGTCGTGCCAGCGCTTCGGATGGCGCGACCCTTCTACGTTGGTGTGGGCGAGCTCATCGACGAGGATCAAAGAGGGCCGGCGCTCGAGTGCCGCATCGAGGTCGAATTTCTGGAGCCGGGTCCCGCGGTACTCCACCTTGCGCCTTGGAAGTTGTTCGAGCCCCGCGAGCAGGGCCTCGGTTTCCACACGGCCATGGGTCTCGACCCAGCCGACCAGGACATCCTCGCCCTCCGCGCGACGCTCCTTCGCCTCGGCGAGCATCGCATAGGTCTTGCCCACCCCCGCTGCGGCCCCGAAGAAGACCTTGAGCCGCCCGCGGCGGCTCTTCTCCTCCTGTCGTTGGATACGACTCAGCAACGCATCGGGATCGGGGCGCTGATCGTTCATCGGTTGCACCGGTCGCAAAAGCGAATCTTCAGCGTGTCGCCAAATCTAAAAAGAAAATTCCAGGAGACCCGCCATTCCCTGAGACGTAATGTGCTCGCGCTTTCAAACCCAGCCCTCGCGCTTGAGATAGCGGTACGGGATCTACCCATCTTCTCGCGTTTCGCTGTCCGGATCCATCGATGGCAGCGCATCCAGGGCCAGGTTCAGGCGTAGCACATTAACCCGCGGCTCACCGAGGATCCCGAGCTGGCGGCCTTCGGTATGGTTGGCGACGAGCTTTCGCACGCCCTCTGCATCGAGGCCGCGAGCCGTTGCCACCCGGTTGACCTGAACCTCGGCCGCTGCGGGGCTGATATGCGGATCGAGCCCGCTGCCCGAGGCGGTCACCAGATCTACCGGGATGGGCTTGGCCGGGATGGGCTTGGCCTCGGAAGGTTCGAGTCGGCGTATCGTCTCGATCCGCGCTTTGACCGCCTCGAGGAGCGCGGGATTGAGCGGCCCGAGATTGGAGCCGCTCGAAGCAGCGGCGTTATAGGGGAAGGGGCTCGTGGCCGAGGGTCAGCCCCAGAAGTATTTCGGATCATCGAACGGTTGGCCGATCAAGGCCGAACCCAGCGCCCGGCCGTCCTCCAAGATCAAGCTACCCGTGGCCTGTTCGGGAAACGCCCATTGTGCAATCCAAGTTACGGCGAGCGGATAGACCATGCCGCTCAAGACCGTGAGCAGGCCGAAAAGGCCGATGGCCGGTCTGATGAGCTTCGACATCTGCGCGTCTCCTTAGACTAGACCCAATGCAACGAGGCAGAGGTCGATCGCCTTGATGCCGATGAACGGCACGATCAATCCGCCCACGCCGTAGATCCAGAGGTTCTTGCGTAACAGCGCTTGCGCGCCGAGGGAGCGGTATGGGATCCCCTTGAGCGCCAAGGGGATGAGCAGGGGGATGATGAGCGCGTTGAAGATCACGGCCGAGAGGATGGCGCTTTCCGGTGTCGCCAGATACATCACGTCTAGCACCTCCAGCTCAGGATAGGTAGTGACGAAGGCCGCCGGAATGATGGCGAAGAACTTGGCCACGTCGTTGGCGATGCTGAAGGTGGTGAGGGCACCGCGGGTCATCAGCATCTGCTTGCCGGTCTCCACGACCTCGATGAGCTTGGTCGGGTTGGAGTCCAGATCGACCATGTTGCCGGCCTCCTTGGCCGCTTGGGTGCCGGTGTGCATGGCCACCGCCACGTCGGCTTGCGCGAGCGCCGGGGCGTCGTTGGTGCCGTCACCCGTCATCGCCACAAGCCGCCCGCCCGCCTGGTGCTCGCGGATGAGCGTGAGCTTGGCCTCGGGGGTGGCCTCGGCGAGGAAATCATCGACGCCGGCCTCAGCGGCAATCGCCGCCGCGGTCAGCCGATTGTCGCCGGTGATCATGACGGTCTTGATCCCCATGTGGCGAAGCTGCGCGAAGCGCTCCTTGATGCCGCCCTTGACGATGTCCTTGAGCTCGATGATGCCCAGGACCCGCGGGCCGTCCGACACGGCGAGCGGCGTGCTCCCACGCCGTGCGACCATATAGACCAGCTTTTCCACGTCGTCGGGGAACGCACCGCCTTGTAACTGGACGTGGGCGCGGATGGCCTCGGGGGCGCCCTTTCGGATCTGGCGGGCGCCGAGATTCACCCCACTCATCCGGGTGTGGGCACTGAACGCCACGAAGGTCGCGTCGAGGGCCTGAATATCCCGTCCGCGCAGGCCGAACTGGTGCTTCGCCAAGACCACGACGCTGCGGCCTTCGGGGGTCTCATCGGCGAGCGAGGCCAGTTGTGCGGCGTCCGCCAATTCCTTTACCGCGACGCCGCCTGCATGGAGAAACGCCGTCGCCTGCCGGTTGCCGAGCGTGATGGTGCCGGTCTTGTCGAGCAGGAGCACATCGACGTCACCGGCCGCCTCCACGGCCCGGCCGGATACGGCGACCACGTTCTTCTGCATCATCCGCCCCATACCGGCAATCCCGATCGCGGAGAGCAGCGCCCCGATGGTGGTCGGGATGAGGCAGACGAGCAACGCCACGAGCACTGTGATGGTGACCGGTACACCGGCCTTCATGACCTCCACACTATAGGCCGAGAACGGCAGGAGGGTCACGGTGACGAAAAGAAAGATGAGCGTCAACGCCACGAGCAAGATGGTGAGCGCGATCTCGTTCGGTGTCTTCTGGCGTTTGGCCGCCTCGACCATGGCGATCATGCGGTCGAGGAACGCCTCGCCGGAGTTCACGGCGATGCGCACGCAGAGCCAGTCCGAGAGCAGCCGGGTGCCGCCGGTGACGGCGGAGAAATCACCGCCCGACTCCCGGATCACCGGGGCGGACTCGCCCGTGATGGCGGACTCGTCAACAGAGGCCACGCCCTCGATCACCTCACCGTCGGCGGGAATGAGATCGCCCGCCTCGACCAGTACCACATCGCCCTTTCGCAGCAGACGTCCCTCCACCTTGGACCAAGAGCCGCCTTGCCGCGGCTCATGGAGGCGCTTCGCCATCACCGCTCGGCGCGCCCGGCGCAGTGAGGCCGACTGGGCCTTGGCCCGGCCCTCGGCGACGCTCTCGGCGAAGTTAGCGAACAAGAGCGCGAACCAGAGCCACAGGGTTACTGCCAGGATGAATCCTGGCGGGGCCTCGCCTTGGCCCACCAGCGCCTGGATATACACGGGCCGTGGTGAGGAGACTCCCCAGGTACACCACGAGCATCACCGGGTTACGCCACTGGTACTGGGGTGCCAGCTTCTTGAACGAGTCCCCAATCGCCTGGCGCAAGATCGTGGGATCGAAGAGCGAGTCCCATACGGTCTTGGGCAGCGGGTAAGGAATAACCACCGTTTCGCCAGTCATGTCGATCTCCAATCTTTTCCCTCGCTCTCGCCATGTGAAAGGGGGTCAACGGTTTCTCAGCGAGATTCTCTCCACTCTCCCCTTGAGGGAGCGGGTTAGGGATCCAATTCACTTCGCTCCGATCAACATCAGATGCTCCACCACCGGACCGAGCGCCAGGGCGGGGATGTAATTGAGGGCGCCGACCATGAGCACCGTACCGATGAGCAGCACGACGAACAGCGGCGTGTGCGTGGGCAGGGTCCCGAGACCCGACGGGACGAGCTTCTTCGCCGCGAGCGATCCGGCGATCGCGAGCACCGGCACCGCGATCCAGTAGCGCCCGAGGAACACGGCGATCCCGAGCGCCGTGTTGTAAAAAGGGTTGTTGGCGCCTAGCCCCGCGAAGGCGCTGCCGTTGTTGTTGCCCGCCGAGGAAAAAGCGTAGAGAACCTCGGAAAAGCCGTGGGGTCCGGGGTTGAAGATGGTTGCCTTTCCCGCCGTGAGCGACACCGCGAGGGCGGTGCCGAAGAGCACCAAAAGCGGCGTGACGAGGATGGCGATGCCCGCCATCTTCATCTCGAATGCCTCGATCTTCTTGCCCAGGTACTCGGGGGTGCGCCCGATCATGAGGCCCGCCACGAACACGGCGATGATGGCGAAGACCAGCATCCCGTAGAGCCCCGAACCGACCCCGCCGAAGACCACCTCGCCGAGCTGCATGAGCCACATGGGTACCAGTCCGCCGAGCGGGGTGAAGGAGTCGTGCATGGCGTTCACCGAGCCGTTCGAGGCCGCGGTGGTGGCGGTGGCCCAGAGCGCCGAGTTGACGATGCCAAAGCGCGTCTCCTTGCCTTCCATGTTGCCACCGGCCTGTGCATCGTTCGCCGTTTGGTCGACCCCCAGGGCGGCAAAGGCCGGGTTGCCCTTCCATTCCGCATACTCGGCGGGCAGCAGGAGACCGACGAAGAGGATCGTCATCGCGGCGAGTATCGCCCAACCCTGGCGTGTGTCGCCCACCATCTTGCCGAAGGTATAGCAGAGCGCCGCCGGGATTAAGAGAATGGCGAGCATCTCCAGGAAGTTCGAGAAGGGTGTGGCGTTCTCCAGCGGATGCGCCGAATTCACGTTGAAGAAGCCGCCACCGTTGGTGCCGAGTTGCTTGATGGCGATCTGGGAGTCCGCCGGCCCCACGGCGATCACCTGCTCTTTGGCCGTTACGGTCTCGGTCAGGGGGTTGCCCGAGGCGTCAGTGAGCGGTGTACCCTCGGCATCCAGCGTAGGCTGTTCGTAGGTCACGGGTTCGAGGAGCGGCACACTCTTGTAAGCATCGAAGGTCTGCACCACGCCCTGGCTGACAAGAACCACCGCGAGGATCAGCGAAAGCGGCAAGAAGATGTAGAGCGTGCTACGGGTCATGTCTACCCAGAAGTTCCCGATGCCGTCCGCAGAGCGCCGGGCGAACCCCCGGATGAGCGCCACCAAGATGGCCATACCGGTCGCGGCGGAGAGGAAGTTCTGCACGGTGAGCCCGAGCATCTGGGTGAGATAGCTCATGGTCGTCTCGCCCCCGTAGCCTTGCCAGTTGGTGTTGGTGGCGAAGCTCACCGCCGTATTGAATGACGAATCCGGGGTGACGGCAGCGAGTCCCTGGGGATTCAAGGGTAGATAGGCCTGCAGGCGCTGTAGACCGTAGACGGCAACGGCGCCCAAGAGGTTGAACAGCAGCATGGCCAGGGCATACTCGGTCCAGCGCATGTCCTTCGCGGGATCGACTCCGCACAGGCGATAGAGGAGACCCTCGAAACGCGCACCGATCCGGTTGAGCCCCGCCGGCCGGCCTTCGTAGATGCGGGCCATATAGGCGCCGAGCGGTTTCACCAGCGCGAGCAGCACGGCGAGATACAGGAAGATCTGGAGAATGCCATTGGCGCTCATGAAAACCACTCCGGTTTCACCAAGGCGATGGCCAGGTACACGAAGAGCGCAACCGCGACGCCGCCGCTGAGCAGGTATAGCCAGCTCATTCGGACCTCCGGAGGCGTTCGCAGGCGTACACCAGCGCCACCGTGGCGACAAAGAAGATGATAACTATTGAAACATAGATAAGGTCCATGGCACTCTCCTCTTTAGGAAATATGTCATCGTTATTCAGCACGCCAGCCACCTCACCGGCCAATCACAGTAGGCGTTCGGCATGCGCGGCGAGCAGATCCGCTTTCGAGTCCGGCCCACGGTGGTTTCCCGGTCGGTCCGCGGTGGTCGCCGCATGCCGCAACACGTGCGAAAACACCAACATCACTAGGGGCTAGTATAGGCACATGCGCGTAAAAACGCCGTAAGAGATCCACGGTTGCTCGTAAAGATCGCGTAAAGATCCCGGCGCTTGAATAAACAGAGGCAAGATGTCGCCGTAGCCGAAGCGCGCAACGAATTTGAGCTTTGCGGCCGACGCCCGCACGAGCCCGGCAAGCATGCTGAGCACCGGCGCCGCCTCGAGGCCGCCTTGTCCTGCTGCGGTCCATCCAGGCGTGCTTGCTCGGGTGGAATCGACTCTCGGCACCGGTATCCGCACCGAGCGCCGAGACCTGGATCACGCGGCGACCGGCCGATGCACGCCTCGCCGGACCGTAGGTCCGTCCGTCTCCAATGCAATCTGCAAATGGCGACGAGGAAACCATCGGCCCCGAGGAGCAGCACGTTCCTGCGCCGTTCCTCGATTGCAAGTGGTTTAGCTTCGATCTCTCAATCGTCTATTTGACGCGCATCCCCGCGGGCGATGCGCAGATCCACCTTGCCGAAGTCCTCGATCGAGATCGGTTGGGCGATGGGGGCGACCTCGACCGGCCCGGCGCCAGCGGATCGCGTCGGTGTGGGTGCAAGGGAGTTTCCATCACAAGGGCCGCGATCCGTTTGGGTTCGATACGGGTCAGGAGGTGCTCGTAGGGCACGAGCGGGGGCGGTTCGTCCGCGAAGGAGAGTTCGCCGCAGTTCAGGAACGCCTCGACGCGCAGTGCGAGGCTCGGCAGGACCGGCTTGAGCCACAGGCTCAGGTATTGAAAACCTCGCAGGCACACCGAGCACTTGGTGCAGGGTTTCTCGCGTGGCCGGATCCTCCACCCCTTTGCCCTGGGTCCAGAATCGATGTACTCGACCAGGGGTCCCAGGTAGATGGGGTCGTTGGCGTAGGGCAGCGCGCTGGTGACGACGATCTCGCGGGGGAGTCGTCCATGGGGGGTTGGCTCGGCGGCGTGCGGGCGCATTAAGTACCACCAAGCGCCCGTGTATGTCATGAACCGTATCGTGCTCTACCGTGAGCGCGCGGCGAGGCCCGGGATGCCGAGCGCGGCGCGGGCCCGGCTCGGGTGGTACCTGTTCCCGATGCGGTCTATGCCGTCCCGGCAGAGCCGCCGGAAGGCAGCACCGATGCGAGCCTCGGTCGACCGACCGGCGATTGATGGACATGGTGCCGGGATATCTCTCGAATCGCAGCCACAACATGCTGACGCGCAGCCATTTAATCGGCACGTGATTCGGCAGCCCCGCTATCGTGGCGCTGCCCCCTTATAGGGGCTTTGTGGGCTCGCTCGGCCTCCCCGGTTCTAGCTAGGACGGCAGGTCACTTTGTTTGAGGCCCTTTCCGGCTCGTCGGCCTCATCGCCTACTGGCGGAACGCGTCTGGACCCACCCCTTCTCTCGAGCGTGCAGTAACAGCGCGACCCGGCTGGTGACCTTCAGCTTCGCGTAGATGTGGTGGACATGTGTTTTGACCGTCCCTTCGCCGATAGACAGCCTCTTGCCGATGGCCTTGTTGCTGAGGCCCCGCGCCACTAGGCGCACCACCTCGAGCTCGCGCCGCGTCAGCACCCCACCGTCCCCTTGCGCCTTGATCTCACGCTGCCGGATCCTCCCCAGCAGGCGGGTGACCGAGCGCGTCTCGATCCATTCGCCGCCCGCGTGCACCTTGCGTATGCACTGCAGTAGGAGCCTGGGTGCCATCTCCTTGAGCACCACGCCGCGCGCACCGAGACGAATGGCCTCGACGATCTCCTGCTCGTCGATCCCCCCATACGCGAAGACCACCGCTCGCGTCGGCAGATTCTCGTCTTGCATCTTGCGCAAGAGCGTCAGGCCATCCGTTGTCGAGGGGCTGACGCCGAGCACCAGAACCGCTGGCCGGTGCCGGCGCACGGCCTCCAGTGTTTCTGCACTGTTGGCATGGCTAGCGAGGACCAAGAAATCCTGCTCGCGCGCAAACACGTCCTTCAGTCCGTGGAGGACGATCGGTTGGTGGTCGGCGAGGACTAGGGTGATGCGCATCGGCTCCCCCCACGGAGGGCCGCCGCCGGGCCAAGACGGGTCTGTCGGATCGAGATCGGGGGCACAAGCGCACCGTGGACCTAGGTTAAGAGCTGTACGATAACGCCCTTCCACCGCCTCTGCATCCCCTTATTTGGGGGGGCGCGCACTTATGAAAATGAGGGCATCTCTGAGGACACGTAGCGTAATCGCGTTGACGTACACGCGTGAAGACCCCGACACCGATAAAACCAAGAGTGACCGGCTTCATGTCTATCATCGCTAAGGGGACCCCGTTTCCCATGCAGGCGGCAAGAGCGACCACTGGTATTTAGGGGCTGACGCTCGGCTCCCAGCACACATCGCATTCGTTGACTCGCGCGCTGCTGGATGCGGGACCAGCGAGCGATTCATCAGCGGGGCCACCGCAGCTTAATAAAATACCAACATTGAGTAGGCGGCGCACTTTCGACGTGGAGTTGTGTCCGCTCGTGTGTATCATAGGCGGGTGAGGACCAGAAAAGCGCCGGCTTGTGCACAAAGTTGATCCACGAGGGATAGTCTTCGAGGCTCTCTCGCATTATACGCCCCGGCGATGAGCCCGGCGGAAGGCCGCGCGCCGGCCTTCGATCTCGAAGAGGCCCCCTTGCTATTGCCTCGACAGATTCGCAGGGAGGCGCCAGCCGCTGAGCCGGTCAGCGCCGGATGGCAAGGGACCTCCATGGTCCCCGTTCGCTCCGCCGCGCGCCGAGCGCGATGCCTACCTCCCTTTCGTAGGTGCTGAGATAGCCCAACATGACCGCCGCGATCACGAGGTACACGCTGCGGGTGAGGAAGCAGTTCAGCGCGAAGGCGGGATCGCGTAAGATATCCCCCGAACAGAGGCCGAGGCCGACGAATATCGCCTGGGGGCGACCGACGTCCATGGCACGCCCTGCCATTGCCAGCGAAGCCTGAAGCTCCTTCGTGCTTCCCGAGTGGGGGTGACCGGTCGACTTGGGCCACGTATATCGAAAGATGTAGAAACCCACCCCCGTCGATATATTGACCTTATCGCTTACGCCATTTATAGTCCCTCCACGGACGGCCAGGCCCTCTTCCTTCATCTCGCTTAGGAAAGGAAAGCCGGCGATGACGTGCCGTGTGGTGGCGTGTCGTTTTCTCATGATCCGCGGCGTGCAACCAAGAGGAAGATTCATGGACAGAAGGTCAAAAACAGGAGGTGATGCGATACTCAGGCCCCTAGTGGCCTTATGGAAGAGCTGGGTACGCGCTCACTGGTCAAGTTGATGCCGCAAGACATCCAGGCCGTTATCATGGCGGGCGGCAAGGGCGCGCGTCTACGTCCCTATACGTTGGTCCTCCCGAAGCCGATGATGCCGGTTGGCGACCAGCCGGTAATCGAAATCTTAATAAAGTGGCTCAGGCGCTGGGGCGTTAAGCAGGTATTTATTACCACAGGATATCTCGGACACCTCATTAGCGCACTTTGCGGCGATGGTAAGCAATGGGGCCTAGACATTATTTACACTCGGGAACCCGAACCACTGGGCACCATAGGCGGTTTGCGGTTGCTACAGGACTATCTTACCGAAACCTTTGTCGTTATGAACGGTGATCTAATCACTGATCTCGACCTGCGTGCGCTCGTCGCTCTACACCGGCAACGCAAAGGGTTGGTCACCATCGCGGTCAACCATAAGCCCATTGTTATCGATTTAGGTGTATTAGAGAACGGAAGGAATGGGCGGCTTAGCGCATTTCGCGAAAAGCCTACGCTGAGTTTCCAAGTTAGCATGGGTATCTACTGCTTAGAACCAAGTGTTCTGGATCTTATTCCGCAGAACGTGCCGTTCGGTTTCGACAGCCTGATGCACGAGATGCTGCTTCGTGATTTGCCCGTGTATCTTTACAAGCACGACGGTCTGTGGATGGATATCGGGCGAGCCGAGGATTTCTGTAGGGCGCAAGAATCCTTTCTACGAGAAGATATGTCCCGTGTTCTCGGCGCTTGAATCCCAATCTATCAGGGAAGTGCGCAGGCTCGCGCTTGGGGAGAGTATTCACCACTGTATTGACAGTAAGCGACCCCCCATCGAGGTACAGCTTGACGCCAGAAGGAGGACTGGTGCCAGCATATGTGACGACAACATGCTGTCGAAATAATCTTCTGAAGGTTTTCATATCTGCAAATTTTCCTTTAAACAATGACAAAAATGCCTTTGACGACCCCCCTTACTTTTACTCAATAATTTCCATATCGATCTTGATTACATGCGGGGTTCTAGTCCCTCGGTGGATACCCAGGCGATGTAGGCAATGGTCTGGGTGGTAGGAGCGTGGGGGTTTATCTCTTCATCGCGATCCTCCTTTCGCAGATGAAAATCGAAGCCATGGAGGCTGATCTTTTGAACGCTACCGATCCCCGTCGTGTCTTCTGAGGAAAAAATGAGCCCGGTGTTCACCTCGGGGACTTGCGCAAAGGTTTGGTTGAAGCTCAATGTCTTAACAGTGCTTTTGCTGTCCATCTCAAACTGTCCGGCTTCCAGCTGAGTGCCATCCTCTAAAGAGTGGCTGCCGTGCTCGGCCACGATATAGCGTACGGTGGCCATAGACGCCCCCTCCGCTTGAGGGTCGAGACGGATCTCAAACCCGTCCGCATCCACATTGCGGATCCTAACCCCGGTGGGATCGCTTTCGTTTAACGGTTTGGCTGCCACGATGGGGTCCATGAAGGAGTGGCTATAGCTCACCCGCGTCCAGTGATCGGACACACTCACCTCGCTTACCTCGCGGGTTTCTGACGGCCGAGAGGGAGCCAGGTCGGCCGTTTCCGTCTCAATGGGCGGAGGTTCATAGGAGGGCTGACGGACGGTGATAGGAGTTACCTTCGTATCCGCCCCCCGGGGCCCCACCGCCAGCAGACGGACCGTATAGGTCCCGGGGGCGGTGTAGGTATGGGTGGGATGCTCTGCGGGGCTGGCGCTTCCATCCCCAAACTCCCAACTCCAGGAGGTAATGGGGCCGGTGGAGGTATTGATAAAGGCCACGGTGAGGGGGAGCTGAACCGCAGCCACATTAGGGCTAAAGCTCGCGTTCGGTGCTAAGGGGACCTGTTCTGCATAGGTAGGAGCCAGTGGGAGCAGTAAGCCAAAGACTAATCCAAGGTTTGAAGCGGAAATCCGGAAGCGGAAAAAAGGAAAGAGGGATAATCGAAACATGGCAGTATTTCCTTATATATATAAACTGTGTAGGCCAGTGGCCTTGCGTCCCAACCTGCGGGCCTTAGCGCTCGCTTTCGCGAAAACTTTAGAGAATCTTTTCGCTGATCGCTACGTCTTAGCGTTCCGAGTAGCCCTCACCCATTGACCGGTCATGCTCAGGGATCTTCTCATTGTTTACTGTAGGTATGATTTATTAGCTGGTGATTTGTGTAACATAATGAGATCACGCTTCACCAGAAGCTTTGTAGGCAGAGGAGAGCAACATGGCGAAGCGGTGCGGTTTTCAGTTCCAGGACATTCATACGTTTTTTGAGTTCCCTTTTTGGCGAAGACGTGCATGCCAAGCGCGTCTACTCGTTGGCCAACGTCGGATGGAAATCACGAGCACCAATCTTCCAATGCTATTGCGCTTCGAAGACAAGAACTCGATGGCACACTCGGTAGAAGCAAGACTACCGTTTCTGGATTATCGGGTGATGGAATTCAGTTTGGCGCTTCCAACTGCTGTAAAGATTCGCAACGGATGGACCAAATGGATTTTGCGGCAGATAAATCAGAAGCGGCTTCCGGCTTCTGTCGCCTGGAGAAAAGACAAGGTGGGATTCGCAGCTCCGACGCAGAGCTGGCGTGTCGCGCACCAGCAGCAGATGATCCGGGACATATCCCGGTCTCCGTTGATCAGAGAGTTATCTTTTGTCGGAACCGATTGGAACAGTATTGCGCAATCTTTGGGCAGCTCGTCTTTATGGCGGCTATATAACCTGGCAATTTGGGAGTCATGACTTACATTCCGCACATCGAGGACACAGTTCGGGGCGATTTCCGCGGCTATTTTGTCGGCTGGTAGGCGTGTAGCGGCACGCCGAGCAGTGGGAGCACCTGGCGCTGGAGGTCTGTGAGCTCGGTGTCGAAGACTTGGACGGTGTGGCCGTCACGGAGCAGCGTATGCCGTTCGGCGAGGCTGAACAGACGCAGGATCTGCTCTGTTGTCGGGCGCCTGCATTGGCGCCGCTCGGGGTAGATCGGCAGCTCCTCGATACTCTGGCGCTTCATCGCCTGGCGTAGCTCGCGCTCGATCAGTGCCTGCACCATCAGCGCGAGGAAGTACAGGGTGAAGAACGCCTCGATGCGCGCTTCATGCTTCAAGAGCACCGGAGCGATCTCGTGCACGGTCTTGAGTTGTTCGAAGCGCTTTTCGATCTTCGGCTGGCCCTTGTGGGCTTCCAGGACTTGGGCCGGGGAGAGGCTGCGGTCGTTGGTGAGCAGCGGGTACATGCCGTCGCTTTTCTGGTCGTAGGCGATGGCCGCTTCGTCGATGCTCCACTCGATGTCGTAGCGCCGGCGGGTGATCCTGCGGTAGGCCATGTCAGGGCCCGGGCGGCCGCGACGCGCCTGCTTGTAACTGTGTTCCTCGCGCACGGTGCGCTTGACCTCGAGGTAGCGCCCGACGTGGTGCTGATCGAGGATCATGGCGAGGCGCAGGTCGATCTGAGCCGCCGCGCGCAGCCGCGCTCGTGCGCGCCCGAGCCGCTGGCGCAGCCCGGTGAGCGCTTCGATCGCGGCGGCAATGTTCCTTTGCCGCCGCGCCTGCTGGTGCAGCGTGAGCAACGTGCTCCAGACCCACACGATTGTCCAGAGCTCCGCGGAGGGCAGTTCGGCCTTATGGAC
>JALZID010000212.1 GCA_030860485.1 Pseudomonadota bacterium
CAGCAACAAAAACTGACCCGTGATGATCTCTTGCTCAAACTCGGTGCCGCCAAGAAAGAGGCCGGGCAGGCTTACCGGTTGGTCGATCTCCATCTGCCTGCTAAAGACCAGGCCGTCACCCCAAAGATCTTCACCTTCGCCCTGAACAGGAACAAACTCCGCATCGTTCGGCGCCGAGAAGGGAGCTACTTGCTCCGCTCCAATCTCACGAGAGAATCTCCCGCTCGCTTGTGGCAGTACTACATCCAACTGACCGAGATCGAGCAGGCCTTCAAAGAACTCAAGAGCGATTTGTCCATCCGCCCGATCTATCACCAGAAAGACGCGCGTATCGCAGCCCACATCTTCGCGTTCGCCACATGGACGCTGCTGATCGCCGCTCAAGCACGCGTGCCTGTCGCATTGCCGCGCTCCGGCGTCGTTCCTTGCGTGCCACTGGCGTCCGCATGTTTCAGGCGCGCTCCGGCTCGGCGCGCTGCACGGGGGCTTTTGCGTGGGCTGCTGCTGGATGCTGATGGCGCTCTCGTGTGTCGGCGGGGTGATGAACCTGAGCTGGATCGCTCCGCTCGCCGTCCTGGTACTGGTCGAGAAGGCGCTGCCGGCGGGCCGATGGGTCGGCCGAGCCGCGGGCGCCGCACTGATCTCTTGGGGGATCGCCACGCTCCTGGTCTGAGGCGTTGCCGCCGCGCATCGGGAAGCAAGGCGCCGTTCGGGCTAAGCCGTGAAGCCCGCGCAGGATGCGCTGAAGAACGAAGCGCAATCGTTCGCGTGCGAAACCTTTCCAAGGTCAAACTGACTTCATGACTGAATACCGGCGTCATCATGTTCCTGGTGCAGCGTGGTTTTTGGTCAATCTCGCCGAGCGGAAGGGCAACCATTTGCTGGTCGATCGCATCGATGCGTTGCAATGGTCTTTTCGGTACGTCCGGAGAACGCACCCGTTCCGATTGGAAACGGTGGTGGTCTTGCCGGATCATTCTCTTCATTGCATTTGGACATTGCCTCCTGGTTGCGATGGAATATTCGACGTTCTCGCGGACGAATAACGCGAACGATGCGCTTCGTTCCTCAGCGCATCCTACACGAACTGCCCCGAACCCCCCGGCATCGGGCCGGCCGGCATATGTCGACCAGCCGGAGCATTGGCGGTATTCCAGTGCTTGAGATGCCGGGCAGGAAGGCTTGATCGAGGCGATGCGGGTCTGGTGACTCGTGAAGCAGGAACTTCACGCCCTGGGTTCCCAAGCTGAAGCTTGGGAACCAGTAGAATATCAAAGCTCCACCCGCACCCCACCGAAAACCGCGGCGCCTCGGGCACCGAAGCTGAAGACCTCGGGCGTACGGTCGTCGGTGAGGTTCTCGCCGCGGAGGTAGACCTGGACGGCAGGCGAGATCCTGTACCTCACCTGGGCATTGAGGTAGACGGCATCGCCCGCGATAAATCGCTCTTCGCTATCGTCGAAGTGGCTGCCGCGATAGACGAGCTCCGACCCTAGCGTCAGGGGCACTGCGCTGAGCTGCCACTCGCAATAGGCACGGCCCTGATGATGCGGCCGGCGCGGTAGGACCCGTCCGCTGTCGAGATCCCGGCTGCCCGTATAGGTGTAGTCAATGCCAGTGATCACGCCGTGGCCCCAGCTCTGCGACCCTTCGAGCTCGAAGCCCCAGATCCTGGCATCGGGCACGTTCTCGCCAACGAAGAGGCTCAGGGTAGGCGCGAGCGTGAGCTGGATGAGATCGTCGAAGCGCTGATAGTACCCGGTGATCGAGAGCCGTGTGCCGGTATCGGGCTCCCAGTCGAGGCCGAGATCCCCGCTCCAGCCTTGCTCGGGGACGAGGCTCGGGTTACCGAAGAACGGCACGAAGTAGAACTCGTGGAAAGCCGGCGGCCGATAGCCCCGGCCCCCGGAAGCGCGGAGCTTGAGTGTGGGCGTCGCCCAGCGGCTGAGACCCGCATACAGCGTCGGGTGGGTGCCGAAGTCGTCGTAGTGATCGATGGTCGTGCCCAGAAACCCGGCCCAGGGCCCGGAGTGGCCTGCAAGCTCGAGGAGGCCGGCGATGAGCGTGCGGGAGTCGTGGAGCCGGCGTCCCGGCAGGTCGAACTGGTTCTCACCTTCCTGTTGCTGGACCTCGGCGCCCCAGACCAGCCCCACGTGGGGGGTCGCCAGACCCGAGCCTTTCTCCGGCGTGCCGCGATAGACGCTCTGGGTGTTCGTCCAGCGCGCGAGCAGCAGGCGCTGATCGAAGCCGAAGGGCCGGTTGAAGGCCCGCAGGCTCGCGCGGTTGCGGGTGAAGCCGAGCTGCAAGCTCGACTCCCAGCCCGGCAGGATGTGCCCGTGGGCCGCCGTCTGGGCCACCCAGGTCTCCTCGCGGGCAAAGGCACCGAGGTCGTCCACGAGGCCGATCTGACCGGTCGGGAGGAGGCCCGGGACATCGATCTCGGCGCGCGACTGCCGGTAGAGGGCGGAGCTGTCGAGGGTCAGCCGAGCGCTGGGCGCTAAGGTCAGCCGCGCGATCCCCTGGGTGGTCCGGAAGCCGTCCCGCTCCGGGTTGCCGTTCCGCGAGTCGGCCCAACTGATGTCCTCGAAGATATCGTCGCGGCTCGCGGTCACGGTGGTCCGGGCCTTCGCTCCTCTTAGTGCCCCGCCGACCGTCTCCGACAAGGTGTTATAGCTACCCCCTTCGAGATGCAGGAAGCCCCCGTCTTCCCGGGCATCGCGGCTCTCAAGCCGGATGACGCCCCCGAGCGCCCGGCTCCCGTAACGCGGGCCGCTCGCCCCACGCACGATCTCGACGCGCTCCAGCGCATCTGCGGGGACGCCAGAGAGATTGAAGGCCCCGGTCAACTCGCCGAGGAGCGGGACCCCGTCGAAGCTGAGCTGGCCGAGGCCGGCGCTCGCCCCGCGGACGAACAGGGTGCTGAGCGAGCCGCGGCTGCCTGGCGTATGCAGGATCACACCCGGTAGCCCGCGAAAGACCCCGTTCAACTCCCGCTCCTCGGAGCGCGCCACCGTATCGCGATCGAGGACCGTAATACTGTTGATCTCAAAGCCGGATCGACGGCTGGGGGGCGCGCCTCCACCGTGATCGTTGGCAAGCTCACCGTCGGGTCTATCGCCTCCAATGCCCGCCGGTTGTCCTCTGCGCACGCGGAGACGGGGTCAAGGGTAAGTCCGACGACACAGAGGCTATCGCCGGCCTGCTTCCCCTGGAATGAAGCTCCCTTACGGATAGAACGCCTGACTCCGCTCGCTTTGCAGGCTGCATGACAAAGCCCGTCTCAAGCCAAGGTCTCTAGGAGCGCCCGCGCCTCCTGCAGGTCTTTCGTGTCGAAGCCCTCGGTGAACCAGCCGTAGATCTCCGCAAGCTCGCTTCGAGCGTCCGCCTGCCTGCCCTGTCGCATGCGCAGGCGGCCCAAGCTCATCGCCGCGCGCAACTCGAAGAGCTTGGCCCCCTGCTGGCGCGCCGTCTCGATGGCCTCGAGAAAACACGCTTCGGCTTCCGGCTCCGCTTGGCGGTTGGGGACTCCAGATCCCGACGGTTGGGGCGTAAGCTCCCCTTGCAATCGAAGCAGCTCCGCGTCGTACCAGCGCTCCCCAGTGCGGCGCGCGGTGGCGAGCGCCTCTTGGAGGAGGCGAGCCCCCTCTTGCGCCCGTCCCGCTTTCTCTAGCGCCTCAGCCAGTATTCCAAGGTGATAAGGCCACAACAGCTGGTAACCGACGATCTGAAAGACATCGAGGGCGTCGCGCATCTGTGCGATTCCCTCTTCGGCCTGTCCCTGCTCTGAAAGCGCCCAGCTCCGTATGAGCGTTCCCTGCGCCCCCCACAACGGCGAAAGCCCATGCTCGGCTACCAGGTCGATGGCGGCCTCCGCCCGCGCTTGCGCGGTCCGTTCTTCCCGGCAGAACTGATAGAAATAGGCACTGAAGGTGAGCTCGAGAGCCAAGGTAAAGGGGTGAGACAGCGCTTCGGCCAAGGCCAGCGCTTCCCGGCTGCGCGCGAGCGCCTGATCCGGAAAGCCCTGCATCTGCAGGGCTAAGCGGGCATCATAGGTAAGATCTTATAACTATATGAGTTATAAAGATAACAAATGCGTGGAACTTTTAGGGCTCCACCCGATCTGATCAACTTTATCGGCAAATCAAGATGATCGGGGAGGGGAGGATGGAACGA
>JALZID010000213.1 GCA_030860485.1 Pseudomonadota bacterium
TCGTTCCATCCTCCCCTCCCCGATCATCTTGATTTGCCGATAAAGTTGATCAGATCGGGTGGAGCCCTAAAAGTTCCACGCATTTGTTATCTTTATAACTCATATAGTTATAAGATCTTACCTATGAACGTTCCTTGGCAGACCAGCCCCTCGATCGTGACTTCCAGCTCGGTGCCGCCTTGGGCGCTGGGGGTTCGTGGTCGGTGCGCACGTCACCGCAGTAGACAGGACCAGGGACGTTGTTAGTTGGGAAGCTCTCGACTCCACAGATCCTCATTAGCCATGTTTGCTGCCGCGCTCCTGTCTAATAGTGGAACATTAATGAGTTGGATCGGAGTTGGATCGCTGTTGCTCATGCGCGTCTCTTAGGAACACCTGGCGAGGTGGACGCAACCCCTTTATTTGACATATTTTTTGGCTGAGAGGCGTTGTTCTACCGTCTGCCAGTTGAGATTGGAGAAGAAGGCTTCGATATACTTCGCGCGCTCCGCCGGTTTGTAGTCGAGCAGGAACGCATGCTCCCAGACGTCCATGACCAGCGCGGGAATAAAGCCGGCCACGGTTCCGACTTCATGCAACGTGACCCAGTGGTTGGACAACCGGCCGTGTAGCGGATCCAGGTAGCAAATCGCCCATCCGACCCCGCGCATCTTGCCGACGCTGGTGAAGTCTACCTTCCAAAGGTCGTAGCTGCCAAAGCTCGATTCGACAGCCTGAAGGAATGCTGAGTTACGTGCCGGATCTTCCCCGCCATCCTTCTTCAAGTTGCCGAAGTAGTATTCATGCAAGACCATGCCGTTATACTCGAACCCGAAACGGCGCTTGAGCTCTGAGTAGGCTGGCATCTCTTCCTGGTCAACCCGACCATCCTTCAAGAACTCCGCGATCGCCTCCGTCAGCCGGTTGGTTTCCTTGACATACCCTTCGTAAAGCTTGAAATGCATCTCCAGAGTCTGATCAGAGATGCCGTTGAGCCTGCTCAAATTGAACTCTTTAACTTGATACATTTTCTCTACCTCCTTTCATCGCCTCTTCTAGCGAGAAGTGACCTCGAAATCGAGATCTGACAATCTCCGTGCCACCCCCCACCAAGGCAGAATCTCTTGTTGTTCCAGCGATTAGGGGTATATGGATTCAGGCGAAGTCTCTGCTCGGGCGAAGCTTTTACAAACGTCGGTAAGAATTACAGCGAGGTGCCAGCCAACTATAACCCCGGTGGCTCGACGCAATGTATGGCTGTAACACGATTACGCTCTCCTTTTTATTCCGCTTCAATTTCATTCCTATAACTCTTGTCGCCTTCTCGCTCGCTCCTCGCTTATCACTCACGATATGTCTCGTCGCTCCCTCGTGGTTTCCAGCTCTACTTTTGAACTCGAACCGGAATCAACTACGGCGTCACAGCGGTCTATGCCGGCTTTTTTTACGCTGGCGTGCGCGTCGACGACGTATTTCTTCGGCGAGTGCTGGCCTTCTTCCTGCCCTTCTCGCCGTTTTTCTTCGCCAGCTTCTTCTCTTCGTCCACTTCCTTCGGGACGAGGAATTCGATCGCCTTGGGCTCGACCTTGATGTCTATCGTCGCGGGTGGCTTCGGTTTCTTCTTTTCCTTCGCCGGCCACAGCTTGTCGTCGATATGGACGGCGAACCCGGTCCATTCGATCTTCAGGCGCTTGCCGCGGCGCGCCCCGAACTCGGCCGGCCACGGTTTGCCCTCCTGCCAGTCCTTGATGTGATCGTGCAGTTGGTCGCGGTGCTTCTCGGCGAGCAGTACGACGTCGAACTCACCGTCGTTGCGCACGATATCCGGGGCCAGGAACAGATTGGGCCCGATGTACGCCATGTTGAGTACTTCGAACAGCAGGTAGCGTCCGGAGATATCCGCGTCGTCCAGCTCGGCCTCGATTTCGACCGCCGGGCAATCGGCAAGCTGTTCCCGGAAGATCTGCTGCGCGTAGGTGATTCTGACCCCGGTGTCTTTCAACCGGTCGATCGCCTTGTTGTCCCGCAATTCCGGTATGGAGCACGTCAGCAGCCCGGTGCCGATGCCCTCGATGAAGTGCCATTCGCCCCATGGCCCGGTCGCGATGCCGGCATCGAACTTGTGCCGCCGCGCGGACTCCCAGCCCGGTATGAGCTGCGTTATCGGCAGGTCCGCGATGCCGAGCGTTTTCGAGATGTTGTTCGCGGTGCCGAGCGGCAGCACTGCGATAGCTACGCCGCTCCCGATGAGGCGCCTCGCGACCTTGCCCACGGTGCCATCGCCACCGGCCACGGCGACGAGGTCGGCTGATTTCTTGAGCGCCTTCTGCCAGCCCTTGTCCTTGGTGGACTGGTAGCGGACTGTGTAGCCGGCCTCCTTCATCAGCGCCTGGATCTGTCCGACGGTCGGTTGCTTCTCGTCCCCGGCGCCCGGATTATATATGAGTGTCACGCGCATGGATCTGGAACCTCGGGCCCGTTTCGGGCATAATGGAAATGGTCGTGAAAGAACCGCCATGCGCCTGCTGATCTCCAACGACGACGGCATATACAGCCCCGGCATCGCGGCGCTCGCTGAGGTCGCGACCGAGTTTGGCGAGGTGCGCGTCGTGGCCCCGGACGTGGAAAGATCGTCCGCGGGCCATTCTATCACCTCTGGACGGCCGCTCTCGTACAAGCGCACGAAGCACATGAAAGTACAGGCCTACCGCGTCGACGGGACGCCGGCAGACTGCGTCGCGCTCGGCGCTTTCGCGTGGGAGAACGTGGACGTCGTGCTTTCCGGAATCAATCTCGGCCCCAACATCGGCAACGGCATCTGGCACTCGGGCACGGTCGCCGCAGCGAAGCAGGCGGCGCTCATGGGTATGCGCGGCATCGCGATGAGCATACCGGTCGTCGAGGACGAGCCGGACTTCGAGGCTCTGAAGCCTCACATCAGGCAGGTGCTCAAGCTGCTGCTGGAGGAAACCGTCCTGTCGCTGGTGAACGTCAATTTCCCGGCCACGAAGCCTAACGGCATCCTGTGGACGCGGCAATCGGTCCGCTTCTACGACGGCAAGGTGGTGGCGGGGCAGGACCCCATGGGTCGCAAGCATTTCTGGTTCACTGTCATCCCGATCACGGAGACCGACGAGGGCAGCGATCGCTGGGCGCTCGAGCGCGGTTACATCTCGATCACGCCCCTGCGGATCGATCTCACTGACGACAAGGAGCTCGCCATCGCGCAGAAGCAGCGCCCGCTGTAAGAGCAGAGGGCGCCCACTCGATCGGGATGGACATGGGGAATAGGGATGTAAACGCCCTTTATCGTCAAGAGGCACAGTCCCGATCAGCGCGTAATCTTCGATACGGGATGGCATCGCCTATCGAACCGCGGCGTAGCAGGCGAAAATCTGGCCCGGGCTTTCCTCACTGGGCTCGTCGTAATACAAAGCACACAACAGAAAGTCGGCGGGAGGGCAAAGCCGCTGTCCCTTCACTAGGGTATCGTAGGAGTCGCTCCCCAGGATCCGGTGGACCTGCGTCAGATAGAGTCGATCTAGCACCCGATCGGCCAGCAAGGTTGCCAGTACCCTGGGCCCTGCCGTCGAATAAATAAGGTTGAAGCCTTCCTGGCCGAGGGCCTGGATCAAAGCCTGCCCCCCAACTTGCTGTCCGCGCCCGGCGATCATCATCACCGTGGCACCTTGGGCTTCGATCGCCCGTGCCCGAGTTACATCGACGTCAACGCCGGTCGCCACGAAAACCCGGACGTGGCGCTTGATTAGATACTCCATGGCTGGGACGGGAAGACTAAGGGTCTCGCTCAAGACTGCAAGCGCCGGCTGTGCCGTAAGCCCTTGGGCCTGCCGCCAATCGCGCAGATCCTGATACGCCGCCTCGTTCACGGGCAAGCTGGCCTGAGCATCTCCCATGGTAAGATCTCTTAGGTACCGGTCCGTTGTGAGCAACACATCGGCCTGTGCTCCGAGTTCCTCGAAGAGACGCCAGTCACGCGCATTGGCAATCTCCGCCGGTACCGCCGACTTGCGCGTTCGCCGGTCCTCTAACGCGATCCGGCCATCCAGGCTCACGACGAAATCGGTGTAGACGAACGGCCGTGAGAGGCCCCGGGTAGGATCGTTCCAGCGTGCCCGAAGGTCGTGATTCAAATAAATCCCCTCCAACGGCACCGGTTCAACGGGAGGAGGGAATAATTTTGTCAAGATCATTGGTGCTGTGTCCCCGACGGGTGCAGCTCGATGCCTCCGCATCGCAATCAGCGCATGGTTGCGGCAATAACCATACCCATTGCCAGTCCGCCACCATCATGCGAGCGAACCGGCATCCAGACCCCGCGGTCAATCGTGGTCCGGGGCGTTCACTGGTAAGGGCAAACTCTCAACCCATCGCGATTTACCGACGCGTAAAAATTTCTGATCGACGGTAAAAAATGCCGATAGGAGGAACGTACCCTGGTGGGCTCCCACGCATCGTTTCAAGCAAGCAGCCTGGATCGCGCAACGGTACGGAGGTTGCGGTGGCTTGCCGTGAAACGGTTTAGATAAGGCACAGCATCCGAACGGCGGTGAGGTGGTGAACACCGTCTACGAAGGACCAGAAGTTTTCCATTCTTCTACCCTTGTGGAGGTATCTATGAATGAGACATTGCACCAGTGTATCCAGGAATGCGTTAACTGCCACGGTATTTGTCTGAATACTACTACCTATTGTTTGGAGCAAGGGGGCCGACACGCCGAGGGCGGCCGTATTCGGCTGTTAATCGATTGCGCCGAGATCTGTCAGACCAGCGCGAACTTCATGCTTCGCGGCTCCTTACTGCATGCACGTACGTGTGCTGTGTGCGCCGAGATTTGCGCTCAGTGCGCCGAAGATTGCGGGCAGTTCAAAGACGATGCCCATATGCAGCGCTGTGCGGAGACATGCCGGCGCTGCGCCGAGTCTTGCCGAGAAATGGCGGCGCATGGCTAGCCTGAAGTTCTATGCAGGGTAATTGGTCCCAACATTGGCGCGGTGTGTCCGCTGCTCAAGCGGTGAAGCGTAGGGATATCCCGGCCACCAAGCAGTCCCGCCGCAGCGGGCTGAGTAGCGCCAGATTCCTGGGTCGCCGCCAGCCGCCGCAGTTTGGATGACGGTAGCAGCAGGCGTAAACGGCGGGTCTGGGCCGCGTGGGACTGGCGCTATCACTTAGTCCCGTCGTACCTAGGTTCATCCTTGCGGTTGTGGGAGCAATCGAACATCGAATAGAAAAGGCCAAATGGCGAGAAAAAGCCAGCGGCGAAAGCGGACACGATGAACCAATCTGTCACGCCAGGGGGGCGGTCCTGTGGGACGAACGGTGAGCGCAGAGCGTCTGAGGCGCGGGTAGAATCAGCTTCACTCATTGCGCTACGTGAGCGATAACGGGCCTGGGATCCGGCGCCTGAGTAGTAGGACGGGTTTTCGCTATCTCGATTCGGATGGCAGGACGATCCGCGATGCGGGAAAACTCGCGCGCATTAAATCGCTGGTTGTAACTCCTGCCTGGCGTGAGGTATGATCAGTTCGTTCGCCGAGAGCCACCTCCAAGCAACGGGTCGCGATGCCCGCGGCCGCAGGCAGTACCGCTACCACCATCGCTGGCGTGAATCGCGCGATGACTCGAAATACGCTCGCGTGATTGCCTTTGCTGAGGCACTACCGCGTATCCGAGCGCGTGTCTCGCGGATTTCCGGAAGCCCGTCCTGTCCCGCGACCGCGACAACGAAATGATAACAATTACTCTAGGCTGCGATCGGAAGTAACCGCGACCGGTCCAGCAGCGTTCACTGCCCTGCCGTTTCCGCCGCGGGCACGAGCACCCGCAACGCTCCGGGGCGAACCCGGTAATGGAGCGGGGTGGGCATCAGGGTGACCTCACCGTCTGTAGCGACGTGCACGCGCTTGCGCTTCGTCTCGATGCAGACCTCTTCGGTGCGGAGCGCATCGAAATCC
>JALZID010000214.1 GCA_030860485.1 Pseudomonadota bacterium
TCAGTTGTGCGAAGGCCATGCACAGGAACTGGTCGAGACAACTGAAGGTGCGCACGTTGAAATCGCCTCGGTACTTCGCTACCAACCGGCGAAAGGTATGCCACGGTGCGAACTCCATCACCTGGGCGAACACGAGCTTGCCGATATGCATCACCGCCTCCCGGATAAATCCGGGTAGCTTGCCCGAATCGGCGCTCCACGTTCAAATCGTTTACACCCCCAAAGTAATGAAAGGCCTTGTCAATACAAGCTTTCCGATCGTTACCTATCAAATCTGTCGGACACTACTGGTGCGCCATAATAGCTTGCGCATCGGCGCTCGTGGCCTTCCGAATCGCTACTTGTGTCATTGGTGTTTGCAGGTTTGCAACTATAGCGTCGGTGTTTGCGATAATAATTGCATATTTACACCTTCAACCGAACGGCCGTGAATGGGGAACAGCTCCTGGACTGCTACAAGCCGAAGCAACTATCGGTAATGACTCATCTATTGAGCATTATCACGCTGTAACAGCCTCTTCACTGACCTCATTTACCACCAAATGTGCATAGCTCTCTGCCGTTGTTACCGAACTGTTTTCGTCACACGCTAACGAGACCGCTGATCCGCCGCCGCTGTTCCTTCCACAGCGCCGGCGGATCAACCGCCATCTCGAACAACGTCACCTGGCGGTAGGGTCTCGTGGAGGATAGCCGGCACGATGTCCGGCGCCAGCGCGGGTCAGATTGACCAGCCGGCTCACGTAGCTGCTGTCCACTCGCGCCTTGCGGGCTATCTCCCGCAGCGACTTCGCCTCACCCGACTCCAGCATGGCCAGCCACCGATGCCCGCGCGTAAGCGCACCCCTCGATTAGGAGGCGCACGATGCTCCGTTGCTTGGCTGGCGAGAGCTGATCCCAAATCCGGTCGAACCGAGTCGAGAATGTCACCCGTAACCGAACACGCAGGCGCATGCGGGCCTGTCCGACCGGATGCGCCGCCACGCTAATCTAATAAGATGCTGTCTTTGGCAACTCGATCAATGGCTATCTAAGCGAACCGGGAACAAAGTTTCCGTGGGGCATGTGCCAGCCCGCCTCTTGTTTCGAGACCGCCTTGACGACCTCGTCCGTGGACGCGTCGATCTTGACGAGATGGCCCGAGCCCCAGCTCTGCGCGTACACATATTTCCCGTCCATCGTGGAATAGAGCTCGTGGGTCATCTTGTAATCCTCGGGCAGCTCTTTGCCCGGTTTGAGCCGCTTGAGGAACTTAGGTGATGTGCGATCGCTGATATCCCAAATGGAGACGTAGCCATCGTTGTCGAGCCTGTCGTCCATGCTGTCCTCCTCCCCCACGTACAGCTTGTTGCCAACCACGATGACGTCCGAGGCCGGTTTATAGATGCCGGACGCGTTGGCATTCTCGGCCGGGCCGATGATCATGGTGGCTTTGCCATCATGCGCATCGATCAGCCAGACGCTTGGGCCGATGACCTTAAACCCGGCGGGGGTCAAGGAGGTGTTCCCAATCTGCTGCGTGGAGGTGATGGCATAGCGATTGTCAAGCCAATAGACGAAGTGGCTGAAGGCCGCGTACTCCTTGTTCTTCTCGCTCACGGTCAAGGGGATGGCCTTCTCGGGCTTGAGAAAGCCCGACTGCTTGTCCACCGCGTAGAGGGTCACGTCATTGAGGTCGAAGTAGAAGCCCGTGGAGATCGCCAGGTCTCCGGCCTGATTGAAAAAGACCCCATGCAATTGCCGGGTGCGGGTGCCGTGCTGGATCGGATCGACCGCAGCGAGCTTATCTTTCGCCACGTCGATGACGCGGATCTTGTTATCGGTCCACTGGGTGAAGTAGGCGAACTTGCCGTTCGGATGGAGCGTGGGTCCATGGAGCTGATGGTTGCTGGGCTTCCACAGTGCGGTGACCGGCTGACTCGGGTCGATCTGCGTCGGCACCAGCATGGAGGGCTTGGACCCCGGCTCTTCCAGGCGCATGACGTTCGTGATCTTCACGTCCGCAGTGTTGGCATCCCAGTCGACCTTGTGGATACGCAGGGCCAAGATCGTCAGCGGGTCCTTATCGGAGCTCATCACGCTCAGGTACCCTTTGCCACCGTCCGCGGTGATGATGGTATGCAGCGGCATCCCCCCAGGCCACTTCGGGTCCTTGGTCAGATCGAGCCGGATGCGCTGATCGCTCCCTAGGTTGATGAGGTAGAGGTCTGGCTTCATCATATCAGTGCCGATCATGAAATTCGGGTCATCTTGCGGCGCGGCCGTCGCGCTGACGAGCACCGTAAGCGACAGAATTGAGGTTAGTACGATCTTGAGTAGGTATCGCATAGGGAACTCCTTCTTGTTCGAGCTTTTGTCAAAGGGACAGCGCCTTCTTTTTGCACGCCGTTTAATGCGTCTCCCCGCGGGGACATTAGCCTGCTCGCCGGATCAAGCTACAACAAACCACGGTAACGCTACGACCTCGTCATAGCGCATCCCAGTACATACACGATAGGCCATCACGATGGCAGGCTTATGCTAAGAGATATGTAGCCAATGGCTAGAGTAGCATCGCTCTCCGCCGCGGCTGCTCCTCCCACAGCGCCGGCGGGTCTACCGCCAGGTCGAACAGCGTCACGTCCGCCGGCAGTGTCTCGTCGAGTATCGCCGCCACGATCTCCGGGGCGAGCGCAGTCAGGTTGACCATACGGCTCACGTAGCTGGTGTCTACGGACTCCCGTTTCGCTATCTCCTTCAGCGCCTTGACGTTACCAGATTCTAGCATCGCAAGCCAGCGATGCCCACGGGCCAGCGCTAGCTGGAGCGGGGTTGGCTCGCCATCCCACGGCCGGGGCGTCGCGGTCCCGTCGCCCGGGAGGTCAGGAGTTTCCGCCCGCTGCGCCGTTTGATCTCGATGGGAACCGAGATGGGCAGGCGTCCGTCGCTCGCGAGGATCACTTGGGGCTCGCCGGTCTTATTGATGCGGGTCATACTCATGCCGCCACCTCCTCCGGCATGGCCGGGATGCTGGAGACGATGGGCTGGGTCTTGTTCGACCGCACCACCGCCACGTGGCTACGGTTGGGGAGCGTAAGGATCGCAAATGTGAAATGGTTCTTTGCTCAGCGAACGAGGTTCGTCCAGGCACACAGAAGCCTCCTCCACGGGGAGCGATACACGGTCGCGATTGCTTTCGCGATATTCTCACCAAATTTTCTGGCTTCGGAGGATTGCTCGATATGAATGCCCTGTGCCGCAAGCCGGTTAATAAGGTTTTCCGGACTTGCCCCCTGGAATTTCGGATTGTCGTCTTTCGTGGCAATCCTAATTTGCATAGGAAATTTGCGGCTTCGAGGGCGTCCCTGATTGCCCTCTTGAGGTTTTCCGATGCTCCTCCGCCGATGTAAAGATCGGCGTCACCGGGCCGTTTTGAAAAGCCGTGGCAAGCGACACCATAGCAGAACGTCCGAATGGCAATGGTTTGTAACAGTGGGAAGCTCGCTGGATGTAAATCGGTGGATGTGATGTGCCAGCGGTCAAACGCTCCCTTGAGTTTGTCACCGTATCCTTTGCACGTCCACATGGTTGCAGGATAGGCGTTTGAGACCAGCTTTAGTCTGAGGCGCTTCGCCTCGTCATCCGTGTGTGGTTCAATTGCACCGCCATGCGGTGCGATGGCGATGAAGTAAGCTTGCGTTCGGACGTCTATTGCGACCTCAAAGAATCTGACTCCGTCAGGCGGTGGCGCGGTATCGACCACCGTGGCCTGGACCACGGCTTTCATCTCATCAGGCGTGCCCAATCGCTCCCGGCCCGCTTGGCCGGTGCGAACGACGTTGGCCCGACTGGGATTGCTCAAGTCTCTCTGTGGATTGGCCACGCTGACGGTGTAGAGTGCAACGAAACGAGGATTGTCGTCTCGTTTGATTCTAACCTGGTGACCTACAGCGCGGCCGATCGACTCTAGCATCGCGGGGTCAGCCGAGCACCGTTCCGGGTCGTTCTTCAGCGCGTCTTGCTCGGGCAGGTCAAGTTTCAAGATTTGTGCTTCGTATTCGGTCGGCATGGTGGAAATTAGCCCTGTGTTTGCGGTTGCCATGCTTGGCGCGGGTTAGAGGGGTTGTAGCGATTGTCCAGCGCATCCTCTATAATTCGCACGCTGTAGTGCTCTTCCATCCAAAGATGTTTGCGGTGTAGCTCACGATCTTCATGGCCGTGCTCTTTACCAGCCCGCGGTACCCGGTGTTGAGGTGCGGGCGCGGGGCGGTGTCAGTTGCCGGGGCCGACACCCGTACCGAGGGTGGCATAGGCGCCAGCGCCGCAGGGCCGCGGTCGGCGCAATGGGACCACCGCCCCGGGGGGCCGGAGCCGTGGTTCCGGTCGGCGGGAAGGGACTTCCGACGCGCGCCGCGATGGCCTCGCGAGTATGGTGTGCCATGACGCGTGGCTCCATGCCCAAGGCCATCCCGATCTCGAGCGCCGGTCCCGGGCTCATGACCAGAGACCGCTCGATCAGGTTCTCGAGCTCCCGCACGTTTCCCGGATAGTCGTACGCACGCAGGGCCCGCATCGCCTCCGGCGCGATGCCGTCGATCAGCGGATTGAGCCGCTCGCGATGCTTTTCGAGGAAGTGCCGGGCGAGGGCGGGGATATCCTCGCGCCGGGCGCGCAAGGGCGGGATCAGGATCGGGACGACATTCAACCGGTAGTAGAGGTCCGCCCGGAAGCGACCCGCTTCGACCTCCGCCGCCAGGTTCTTGTTGGTGGCCGAGATGACCCGCACGTCCACGCGGCCCCCATCGACGGCCTCGAAAAGCCCCTGGCGGTCCTGAACGGCCCCCGAGAAGGCCCCGCGACGGTAGCCGAACAGCTCGCTCTCGCACAGGGCCTCGGGCAGAGCTCCGCAGTTCTGCGCGAGGAAGGGCCGCGCGCGTCGCGGGCTGTCCCTATGGAGGACGTGCGCCAGCATCGACTTGCCCGTCCCGGTCTCGCCCATGAGCAGTACGGTGGCCGGGCGGCACGCGACCTTTCCGACGAGATCCAGGACGGCACCCATCTCGGGGCTGCCCCAGATCATCTCGGGGGCGCCGTCGGCCCCACCCGCCACGGTGGCATGACGGCAGGCGATCTCTTCGTTAACGCTCAGGATGTCTCTGGCAAGGTTGTCCATCGTTCCTCCATCGCCGCCCGCACTCGCTATGAGCCGGGGTCCGATGCTTGGTGGATAGCCTAACGACGCACGGCCGGCGCGACTGTGAACGAATTCACAGAACGGCTGTGAACTGTGCCCCTCGCCGCCGGGAAAGCGCGCATATAGGTTGCGGTGCGCGTTTCGTATATCCTTCCAAGGCCATCCTCGCCACCAAAACCCCGAGCTCCACATTGATTCCACGAGCCTCCTTGCGTTGTCTGTGCTCCCTGGCCCCGGGCCTCGTCTGGGCCACGGCCTTCGGTCAAGAAACCCCAGCGGGCGCGTTCGATTTCGCTATGATCGAGCGCATCGCGCAAGGGCTTGCCACACAGCCCCACGTCCCGGACCCGGGTGGGCTGCCGGACCATCTCGCGGGGCTCAGCTCCGAACAGTACCATGACATCCGTTACCGGCCCGAGCACGGCCTGTGGGATGTCGAGGGGCTCCCGTTCCGCGTTCAGTTCTTCCATCGCGGATTCGCGTACAGGGACCGCGTGCAGGTCCACATCGTCGATGCGGGCAAGGCAGAGACTGTCCCGTTCTCGGCCGAGCACTTCGACTACGGCGGCATGGTCTTCCCCGACCCGCCGGCCGATCTGGGATTCGCCGGCATACGGCTCTTCTATCCCCTTCACAGAGACGGGCATTACGACGAGATCGCCGCGTTCCGCTGGGCCAGTTACTTCCGCGGCATCGGGACGGGACAGAGCTTTGGGCTCTCGGCCCGTGGGCTGGCCATCGACACCGGCTTGCCGAAGGCCGAGGAGTTCCCCGTATTCAAGGCGTTCTGGATCGAGAAACCGGTGGCGGGCGCTACGGCCTTGACGGCCTACGGGCTCATGGACGGCCCGAGCGTCGCGGGTGCCTATCGCTTCGTCCTGCGCCCTGGACGCGACCTGGTGGTGGAGGTCAAGTGCCACCTGTACTTGCGTCAGGCGGTCGAGCGCCTGGGTGTCGCCCCCCTCACCAGCATGTTCTTCCACGGCGAGAACACCGATCGCTTCGTCGATGACTACCGCCCCGAGGTCCATGATTCCGATGGGCTCTTGCTCTCGACCGATCAGGGGGAGCGCGTGTGGCGGCCCCTGCAGAACCCGTTGCGACTGGCCGTGAGCGTCTTCGACGGCCGGGACATCCGCGGTTACGGTCTCCTACAGCGCGACCGGGAATACGATCACTACCAGGACCTCGAGAACGTCTACCACCTGCGTCCTAGCGCCTGGGTCGAGCCCATGGGTGTCTGGGGTCCGGGATCGGTGTATCTCATCGAGATCCCGAGCGATGCGGATAAGTACGACAACATCGTGGCCTTCTGGGTCCCGGAGCGCGCCGCCGCCGCGGGCCAGGACTGGACCTTCGAGTACCGGCTCCATTTCACGCTCGACGACCCGGGCCAGGGCCAATCGGGAAGCACGATGGCGACTCGTGTCGGGGCCGGCGGCCCCGATGCGAAGGTGAGCGCGCAACGAAGGTTCGTGGTGGATTTCGCGAGCGACACCCTGTCCGCGATCGGTTCGGAGGCGCCGGTGGAGGCGCTGGTCACCGCCTCCGCCGGGGAGCCCGGACGAGTCGCCGTCCAGAAGAACCCCTTGACCGCGGAATGGCGGCTGGTCTTCGACTTTGCGCCGGCAGCTACCCCCGATCCGGTGAACCTGCGGGCAGTCTTGCGGCTCGGGGCCGAGGTCTTGACCGAGACCTGGACCTATCAGTTGCCCACACCGTGATGAGCGATCCGATGGCCCTGGACGTCAGGGAGACCGGGGAGCCGGCGGCGCGCCCCCATAATCAGCCGGATCCTGCGGCAAACGCGCACAGACGCGTCGTGGCCTATCTTCGACAGCTCGGTCACGGAGACGCCGCGGAGCGTGAGGTGCTCGCCGCAGAGAGCGTGGAACGCGCGCGCCTACGGGCGCGCCGGCCCGATGAGCTCGGTCGCCGTGCCATCGAGGAGGCGCGCCGGCGCCACGACGGCTGGCTCACGCGCGTTTTCGGCTTGCCGAAAAACCCGAGCCCCCAAGAGCTCGGTCGGGCGCGTGCGGCGCTTCTGGCCGAGGCCGGCGAAGGGTGCGGTCCGACGGGCGCGAGCGAGGCCCTGTGGAGCGCCCGCGAGCGATCCTACGCGCAGGCGACGCCGCAGGAGGCGCCCATGGAGGTGCCGGAGCAGGACCTCGGTATCGGGTCGGGATCGGGGCGCGGGGGCGGCCCGGCGATGGGGCCCGGCGCCGCCAGCGCGACCCGGCCGGCGCTGCGGCGGGCGCTGTACTTCATGCTGGTGGGGATGACCACCCTGGTGGCGGTGGGCCTGCTCACGAGCGTGTTTCAGAAGCATGGGATAACGCCGCTCGAGCTGTTCCTGCTGATCCTCTACACGCTCTTGATCGTGTGGATCAGCGCCGCGTTCTGGACCGCAGGCATCGGTTTCGCGGTGTTGCTTCGTGGAGGCGACCCCAAGTCCATCGATTCGGCCGAGCGAAAGGCAACAAAGCCCTCCGAGTGGGACCCGGGGCTGCGAACGGCGCTCGTCATGCCCGTCTACAACGAGGACCCGATGCGCGTCTTTGCCGGGATCCAGGCCATGTACGAAGGCCTGCGCGAGACCGGGCTGTTGCAGAATTTCGAGTTCTTCGTGTTGAGCGACACGCGCGACCCCGATACCTGGGTCGAAGAGGAGGTCCTGTGGTACCAGACGACCCGCGACCTGAATGCCCACGGGCGGATCTTCTACCGCAATCGCGAGGACAACACCGCCAAGAAGGCCGGCAATATCGCGGAATTCGTCCGCCGTTGGGGCGGGCGTTATCGCTATATGGTGGTCCTGGACGCCGACAGCCTCATGGAGGCAGAGACCGTGATCAGGATGGTGGGTCTCATGGAGGCCAACGAGCGCGTGGCCCTGGTGCAGTCGCCGCCGCTCCCCATCCACCGCGAATCGCTGTTCGCCCGCATTCTCCAGTTCGCGGCCAGCCTGTACGGCTCGATGTTCAGCCACGGTCTGGCCTTTTG
Source organism: Pseudomonadota bacterium (assembly GCA_030860485.1). Taxonomy (NCBI): domain Bacteria; kingdom Pseudomonadati; phylum Pseudomonadota; species Pseudomonadota bacterium. Next base: position 8,177 of record JALZID010000214.1, read on the forward strand.
GCAGATGGCCGACGGTAACTCCTGGGGCCACAACGCCATCATCCGCGTTTCGGCCTTTGCCCGGCATTGCGGTCTGCCACGCCTGCCGGGGCACGAGCCGCTCGGCGGCGAGGTCATGAGCCACGACTTCATTGAGGCCGCGCTCCTCCGTCGCGCCGGCTACGAGCTGTGGCTCGCCCCGGATCTCTCTGGGAGCTTCGAGGAACTGCCTCCGACCTTCATCGACTACGCCAAGCGCGACCGGCGCTGGTGCCAGGGCAACCTCCAGCACCTGCGGCTCTTGTTCGCGCGCGGCTTCAAGGCCATGAGCCGCTTGCACCTCGTGATGGGCTTGATGTCCTACCTGTCCTCGCCCCTCTGGTGCCTGTTTCTCTTGATCACCGGGGTCGAGGCCTATGTGCAGGCGCAGACCGAGCCGGTCTATTTCTTCGCCGACAATCTGTTCCCGGTGTGGCCGGAGTCCTATGCCGTCGAGATGACCACGGTCATGGTTGTCACCCTGACGATGCTGTTTCTCCCCAAGCTGTTCGGGCTCCTGCTCGCGTGGGAGCGCCCGGCGCTGACGCGCGCCTATGGGGGCTACACCAGGCTCGGCATCGGGGTGCTGCTGGAGACGCTGTTCTCGTCCCTGACCGCCCCCATCCTCATGCTTTATCAGAGCAAGTTCGTGCTCGCGATCCTGCTGAGACGCAGCATCGGCTGGCCGGCCCAGCAACGCGGGGACCACGCACTGGGCCTTCGGGATGCGGCCCGCGCCCATGGTGGCCAGACGTGCCTCGGGATCGTGGCTGGTATCGTGTCTTTCCTATGGATCCCGGAGCTCTTCTGGTGGTTGACCCCGGTCCTGGCCGGTCTTTGGCTCTCGATACCCTTGTCGATGTATTCGAGCCGCGTGGCGGTGGGCCGCTGGGCCTTGGAGCGTGGGTTGTTCCTGACGCCGGTCGAGAACCACCCGCCGGCGGTATCGGCGCGTGTACTCCGACACATCGGCGCCCTGGCCCCCGCCACCGGGATGGGTCGTCCGGGGACCAAACGCGTGCTCATCGAGCCCGCGGTCAATGCCTTGCACATGGCGTTGCTGCCCGAGCGGCGGCTCGGCAAGCGCCAGCGCTATCACCTGCGCATGCTGATCTACCAGCTCTTGGAAGAAGGTCCCGAGAGCCTCACACAAGGTGAGAAACGCTGGCTCATCTCCGACCCCGAGACGCTGTGCCTGCTCCATACCCTGACCTGGAGCGAGGAACCGATGGATGCGGAGACGGAGACACCGGTGTTCGCCACGGCCTGAACGCGCCCGATGTCCTTGCGCCGGGGGGACGATGATGTAGGGGCAGGCCTTGTGCCTGCCGCCCCAAAGGGCGACCACGAGGGTCGCCCCTACGAAGACATTACAGGTTTTTCACAAGGGGTCTGCAAAAAGGAGGAATTATGCGCCGGGCCCGTTAGTTGACCCTGGTGTAGGTCATGGTCTCGGCGGACTCGAAGACATCGTCGAAGTCGCCATCCAGGTTGATGTCCTCCTTGAGGGTCAACTTGTTGCCGTCCACCGTGTACTGGATCGCATACTCGTTCTTCGAAGACTTCATCGCGACATTGCCCCAGGTCTTGGTGCCGTCGTTGTACTCGGCCTCGCCGAAGGAATCGGCGGTCCACTCCATATAGTCCGGCGCGAAGGAGGCACTGCCGGTCTCTCGCGCGGTCTCGGTCCAATCATAGACGGTGGCATTGTCCGGGCCGACGAGGTTCTTGTACCACGAATAGGTGTAGCTATTGTCCGAGAAAGTCACCTTGCCCTTGGACTTCAATGTCCCCGCGGCATCGGTCTTGTCGGGAAATTCGGCTTCCCACACGCCATTGACCTTGAAGGCGTCGGCACTCGACGCACTCTTGCCGCCGCTCTCGCCGCAGGCGGCCAACCCGAGGCCGACGACGCCCACAATGGCCCAGCGAATATACGTTCTCATTTTTCCTCCTGTGGCTCTACTGGCTAACTGTCTCGCGGCGTAAGGTAGCACACATCGGCGGCAACCTGAACCGACGGCTACCGGCGCTTTTCTTCCCCTTGCCTTGTAGCCACCCGGAGTTGCGCAATGGGTCAGGACTGGGGCCGGGGGAGGGTCCCGCCATCGATATCGATCTCGTTCGGTGGGTGGCCGATGACATGCCTCACAATCTGTCCTTGAAGATCGCGATGTCGGCATTGGCGCGCAGGCCGGCGATGAAATCCTGCCACGCGGCGTCGCTCGCGGCGCGCTGCAGGCGCTCTCGGGTGTCCTGCCGCTCCTTGTCGGTCAGCTTGGCCGGGTCCCCATCCGTCACGCCGAGGACAGCGATGAGGGCATAGTCTCCGCTATCCAACGCCACGCCACCGTAGCTCGGGCCGGTCCCGGCGGGGCGCGGCAGGCGAAAGGCGCTGTGCCTGACCGCGGGATCCACCTGATCCGTTCGGCGACCGAGATCGGGCACGTCTTTCCATTCGAGCTTCTCGGCGGCAGCCAGCTTGGCGCGGTCTTCACCGTCCTGGAGGCGCTTGTGCAGGGCCTTGCCGCGTTCCTCCGTCATGGCCCTGGCCTTCTCGGACTGGATGGTGGAGACGATCTCCGAGCGCACCTCGTCGAGCTTCCGCCGCTCGGCCGGCCGGTGCTCCTTGACCCGCAACACCACCGCGCGCTCATCCCCGAGATCGAGTACCTCGCTATTCCCGCGTTCCTCCAGGACTTCTGGGCTGAAGGCTGCGTCGAACACCTTTTCCTGCGCGGCGATCCCCGCGCCCCCGGTGCGCGGAAAGAAATCGCTCTCTTGTACCGACAACCCGAGCTGTTTGGCGGCGACCTCCAGGGTATCCGGGTTTTCGAAGGTGAGCGTGGCAAGCTGTTCGGCCTGATCGAAGAACTGGCGCTCCGCCTGCTCGCGCCGATACGCCTTTTCCACGTCGGCGCGGGCCTCATCGAAACCCTTGGTGCTGCCGGCCTTGATCTCCTCCAGGCGGATGATGTGATAGCCAAAGCGGCTGCGCACCGGTTCGGAAAGCTCACCCGGCTTCATCTCGAATACGGTTTTGTCGAAGGCCGGGTCCATGACCCCCTGGCCGAAAAACCCGAGATCGCCACCCTGGGCTTTGGACCCGATGTCTTCCGAACGCTCCCTCGCGAGCGTCTCGAAGGACTGGCCGCTCCTGGCCTGGCCCAGGATCTCCAGGGCCCGCGTGCGCGCCGCCGCCTCGTCGCTCGCCGACGCGTCTTTGCCGAGCTGGATCAAGATATGCCGAGCCCTGCGCTGTTCAGGGACGATGAAATTCGTCGCATGAGCGTCGTAATAGGCCTTGACGGAGTCCTCGTTGACCGCGACTTCCTTGGCCATGTCCGTCAGCGACAGCTCGATGTAGAGGACCTTGACCAATTCCGGGCTCATATACCGATCCCGGTGTTTCTCATAATAGGCGACAACGTCCTCATCCTTGATCTGGAGCGCCGCCTTTACCGGCTCGGCCGACAAGTTGATATAGGCGATCGCGCGTTTCTCGGCGTCGCCGGCAGCCGTCCAATCCGCGTCTTTCTTGCTCACGAACGCGGTGGCCGTCACGGCCTGTCGAAGCTGCTCGGTCAAGAGATCGCGCCGTACTTTTTCTTCGAATACCGCCGGGGTCATGCCGTTGGCCTCGATCTGACGCTCGTAGAGGTCGCGGGCGAACTTGCCGTCGCGCTGAAAGGCGGGCAACGACTGGATCGTCTTGCTGACCTGCCGGTCGCCGACGCGCATCCCGGCCTGGGCGGCGGTCTGCTGTTCCAAGAGCGCCGCAACCATCTGGTTCAGCGACTGCTCTTTCAGACGATCTTCATTGAAGGCCGCCGGGATCTGCCCGCCTAGCAGCGACTGCAGTTGCTGGCGATAACGCTGGTAGCCCTGCTGAAACTCCTTGACCTCCAGTTCGTCGCCGTTGACTTCCGCGACGATCACCTGGGATGCGGCGCTGAAGTATTCGTTGACGCCCCAGAGCGCGAACGGGATAGAGATCAGGATGACGATGATCCAGGCCATGAGGCCGTGGGCCTGATCACGGAGGCTCTGTAACATCACGGAGGCTCTGTAACATCGGGCGTGGCGGGTCGGCGATGGGGGGAACTTCAGCGCCTAGGGTCGCCGCCCATTAGGGCCTGGACGCGGGACAGCTTGGCGCCAGTTGAGGTAATGGCGGAGTGGACGGGACTCGAACCCGCGACCCCCGGCGTGACAGGCCGGTATTCTAACCGACTGAACTACCACTCCGCTGTTCACGAAGCTGTTTACATCAGCTGTTTACATTAAGGGCGATGGTGGCAAGGGCAATGGTGGGTGCTGAGGGGTTCGAACCCCCGACCTTCGCCTTGTAAGGGCGACGCTCTCCCAACTGAGCTAAGCACCCCCTGAGCTAAGCACCCCAAGGCCCACCCACAGCCCGGGCTAGTTTACGGCATCCCGCAACGCCTTACCAGGTTTGAAGGCCGGGAGATTGGAAGCCGGGATCGAGATGATGTCGCCGGTTCTCGGGTTACGCCCCGAGCGCGCCGCCCGTTTGCGCACCGTGAAGGTGCCGAACCCGACGAGCGTGACCTCATCGTCGCCCTTGAGTGCCCCGGCGATGACATCTACCAGTGCGTCGACGGCCCTGCCGGCATCCACCTTCGTGAGATTTGCCGATCCGGCCACGGCGTCGATCAACTCCGCTTTATTCATTGTGCTGGCCCCCCGAGAGTGTCACCTGACGGATTTATGTTCAGACCGGCTAGCGCGGCCCAAGGCAGGCACCATTGCGGGGCGACGGGCAACGCGGCGAGTCTTTATACCGAAAGGCCAGCCGTCCGTCAAGCGAACGACATCGACAACAATGGGCCGAGGGCCGCGGACGCCGCGGTGTCGGCCAAGCGGCGCCGGCAATCGTCTCAATGCGCCGAGGGAACGTGTCCCCACCATCGGTCAGTGGCGCCGGTCAATGATGCCGGATCTGGTCCGTTTCAGGCTCGGCTGCCGGCGTCTCCGGGGGGACGAGGGCGTCGCGGGGTTCTCCTGCCGGTTTGGCCGCCGGCTCCGGCACGCGCTGTAAGGCCAACGCCAATACCTCTTCGATCCAGGTCACCGGTCGAATATCGAGATGCTGCCGGATGTTCTTTGGGATCTCGGCCAGCTCGCGCTCATTCTCCCCGGGGATCAACACGGTCTTGATGCCCCCGCGCAGCGCGGCCAGGAGTTTTTCCTTGAGCCCCCCGATGGGCAGGATCTCGCCCCGCAGCGTGATCTCGCCCGTCATCGCCACGCTCGATCGCACCCGGATCCCGCTCAGCGCCGAAGCCAGCGCCGTGCACATCGCCACCCCGGCACTCGGGCCGTCCTTGGGCGTCGCCCCCTCGGGGACATGGAAATGCACGTCGTACTTTCGGTAGAAAGCCGGATCGATGCCGAGGCTCCTGGCGCGGCTCCGCACCACGGTTATCGCAGCCTTGATGGATTCCTGCATGACCTCGCCGAGCTGCCCGGTGTAGGTCTCGCGACCCTTACCGGGGACGATCGCGGCCTCGATGGTCAATAGATCCCCGCCGACCTCGGTCCACGCCAGACCCGTCACCTGTCCCACGCGGTCTTCTTCCTCGGCGAGCCCGAAGCGGAAGCGCTTGACGCCCAAAAGCTTTTCCAGCCCCCGTGGGGTGATCGCCACGGCCCGCTCCGCGGGTTTGAGGAGCACCTGTTTGAGCACTTTCCGGCAGATATTGGCGATCTCCCGCTCCAGGTTGCGGACGCCCGCCTCGCGGGTGTAATAGCGGATGATGTCGCGTATCGCCGCTTCGGCGATATGGATCTCGGCATCCTTGAGGCCGTTGCTCGTGATCTGCTTCGGTATCAAATAATTTCGCGCGATATTGACTTTCTCGTCCTCGGTATAGCCCGGGATCCGGATCACCTCCATGCGGTCGAGTAGCGGCGGGGAGATGTTCAGGGTGTTGGCGGTAGTCACGAACATCACCTCGGAGAGGTCGTAATCCACCTCGAGATAATGATCGTTGAAAGTGTGGTTCTGCTCGGGGTCCAGGACCTCGAGCAAGGCCGAGGCCGGATCGCCGCGGAAATCGGCCGAGATCTTGTCGACCTCGTCGAGGAGCAGGAGCGGGTTCTTGGTCCCGCCCTTGGCCATCACCTGCAATATCTTGCCCGGCATAGAACCCACGTAGGTGCGGCGATGCCCGCGGATCTCGGCTTCATCGCGCACCCCGCCGAGCGACATGCGCACGAACGTCCGGTGGGTGGCGCGCGCGATGGAGCGCCCGAGCGAGGTCTTGCCGACGCCGGGAGGTCCGACCAGACACAGGATGGGACCCTTGGATTGCTTGACCCGCTGCTGAACTGCGAGATACTCCAATATCCGTTCCTTGACCTTTTCCAGGCCGTAGTGGTCCTCTTCCAGGATCGCCTCGGCCTGCGCCAGATCGCGGCTGATCTTGCTGCGCTTCTTCCATGGCACGTTGACCATCCAGTCGATGTAGTTGCGCACCACGGTGGCCTCCGCCGACATCGGTGACATCATCTTGAGCTTGTGCAGCTCGGCGAGCGCCCGTTTCTTGGCGTCTTTCGGCATACCCGCCTTGTCCACCGCCTTGGCCAGCTCGTCGAGCTCACTACCCCCATCTTCCAGCTCCCCGAGTTCCTTTTGGATGGCCTTCATCTGCTCGTTCAAGTAATACTCGCGCTGGCTCTTCTCCATCTGGCGCTTGACACGGCCGCGCAGGCGTTTTTCGACGGCTAAGAGGTCGATCTCGGACTCGATCACGCCCAGGAGGTGCTCCAAGCGGACCCGCACGTCGACGGTCTCGAGCAGCTTTTGTTTCTCTTCGAGCTTGACCGCGAGGTGTGCCGCGATGGTGTCGCACAACCGTTCGGGATCGTCGATGGCCGTGAGTGTGGCGGCGATCTCCGCCGGGATCTTCTTGTTGAGCTTGACGTATTGCTCGAACTGCTCCTTCACCGACCGGGACAGGACCTCGACCTCGCGCTCGTCCACGTCCGGTGATTCGAGCAGCTCGATCTCCGAGGCATAGCTGTCGGTGCCGGCCGCGAAGGCCTTGATCTGGGCACGCCGGCCACCCTCGACCAATACCTTGACGGTACCGTCCGGGAGTTTCAGCAACTGGAGGATGTTGGAGAGCGTACCGATGCGATGGATATCATCCACCCCGGGGTTGTCCTCCGACGCGCTTTTCTGGGCCACCAGCAGGATCTGTTTGTTCCCGGCCATGGCCTGGTCGAGCGCCCGCACCGACCTTTGCCGACCGACGAACAAAGGGATCACCATGTGGGGGTACACCACCACGTCGCGCAGCGGCAATACCGGGACTAGGATCTTTTGGCTCATTGCGGTGCCTTACTTAGTGGATCGACTCATGGCATGGATCGACTCATGGATCGAGCGGACCTCCCTCGGCACCCATATGGGGTGCAATGGCCTGTTTTCAACAGCCCAGACTCGCGGGCGACGCGCGCGTGCCGCCGGTGCTGTCGCGCCTCAATCAGTCCGCCGCGACCTTCGGCATGTCCATTCCCTCGTAGAGGTACAAGGGCTTGGACTCGCCATTGATTACCGTCTCATCGACCACGACCTTGACCACGGTGCCCAGAGAGGGTAGCTCGTACATGGTGTCCAGGAGGTGATGCTCGAGGATGGACCGTAGACCGCGAGCCCCCGTCTTGCGCTCCACCGCCTTGCGCGCGATGCTGCGTAAGGCGTTGTCGCGAAACTCGATTTCACAACCTTCCATGTCGAAGAGCCGCGCGTACTGCTTGGTGATGGCGTTCTTCGGCTCGGTGAGGATCTGGATGAGCTGCGCCTCATCGAGCTCGTCGAGCACCGCGATAACCGGCAGTCGGCCGACGAACTCCGGGATGAGGCCATACTTGATCAGGTCCTCCGGCTCGACTTGGTGCAACAGCTCACTGGTGCGCTTCTTGTCGTCCCTGCTCTTGACCTCCGCGGAAAACCCGATGCCTCCACGCTCGGACCGCGCCCGGATGATCTTCTCGAGGCCCGAAAAAGCGCCCCCGCAGATGAAAAGGATGTTGCCCGTATTGACCTGCAGGAACTCCTGCTGGGGGTGTTTGCGGCCACCCTGGGGAGGCACCGAGGCGATGGTGCCCTCGATCAGCTTCAACAGGGCCTGCTGCACCCCCTCCCCGGAGACATCGCGCGTGATCGAGGGGTTGTCCGATTTGCGGGAGATCTTGTCGATCTCGTCGATGTAGACGATGCCCGTCTGGGCCTTCTCCACGTCGTAGTCGCACTTCTGGAGGAGTTTCTGGATGATGTTCTCGACATCCTCCCCGACATAGCCGGCTTCGGTCAGGGTGGTGGCGTCGGCTATCGTGAACGGCACGTTGAGGAGTCGGGCCAGGGTCTCCGCCAGGAGGGTCTTGCCGCTGCCGGTCGGACCGACCAGAAGGACATTGCTCTTGGCCAGCTCGACGTCGCTCTGTTTGGCGCGCGTGGTCAGTCGCTTGTAGTGGTTGTAGACGGCGACGGACAGGATCTTCTTGGCCCTGTCCTGGCCGATCACGTACTCATCGAGGATGTGCCGGATCTGGTGCGGTGTGGGCAGTTTCTTGCCAGCGCTGCCCGAGGACTTCCCGTGCATCTCCTCCCGAATGATGTCGTTGCACAGCTCGACGCATTCGTCGCAGATGAATACCGACGGTCCCGCGATGAGCTTTCGAACCTCATGTTGGCTCTTGCCGCAGAATGAGCAGTACAGCAAGCGTTCGCCATCACCACCTCTTTGCTGTCTGTTGTCGCTCATGTCCCACCTCTAGGCACGATTCAAGAACTAAGGGGATCGGGCGGTGCGGCCTTGGGATCCCAAGTTGCAAGTTATGATCCGGTCTGCGGGCGCTGTTCTCGTCGGTACAGCACAGCGTCAATGATACCGTACTCCTTGGCCTCTTCCGCACCCATGAAGTTATCGCGTTCGGTATCGGTGGCGATCTTGGCGAGCGGCTGCCCGGTATGCTTGGCCAGCACCTCGTTCAGCCTGTCCCTGGCCTTCAGGATCTCGCGGGCATGGATGTCGATGTCGGTCGCCTGTCCCTGGAAACCCCCGAGCGGCTGATGGATCATGATCCGCGTGTGCGGCAGGCAGTGGCGTTTCCCGCGTGCCCCACCGGCGAGCAGCAAGGCACCCATGCTCGCGGCTTGACCCACGCACATGGTGCTGACGTCGGGCTTGATGAACTGCATGGTATCGTAGACCGCAAGCCCGGCGCTGACGGATCCGCCCGGCGAGTTGATATAGAAATGGATGTCCTTGTCCGGATTCTCGGACTCCAGGAACAAGAGCTGGGCCACGATGAGGTTGGCGACATCGTCGCTGACCACGCCGACGAGAAACACCACGCGCTCCTTGAGGAGGCGGGAATAGATATCGTACGCGCGTTCCCCGCGTGCCGATTGTTCGACGACGATTGGGACTAGGTTCAAACCCTGGGTGGCCATATCGGTTCCTGAAGTTTTCGATCTCCGGTAATCGATCTCCGGGTAATCGACCTCCCTGGGGGGTGTCCCAGGAACATCGGATGTCACGGGGCCTTAGCATGCCCGTGCTCAGTCTGCCCCGGATTGAGCAAGGCGTCAAACGTGATCGGCCGCGCCTGTACCTGGGCGCGGGCCACCACCCACCCGACCACGGCGTCTTCCAGGACCGCGGCTTCTATGGTGGCGAGGCGGCTACGGTCCGCATAATACCAGTTGACTACCGCAGCGGGCTGCTGATAGGCAGCCCCGAGGCCCTCGATGGCCGCCCGGACCCGCGCCGGATCGGCCTTGAGCCCCTGGCTGCGAACGATCTCCGCGACCACCAAGGCGATGGCCATGCGCCGACGTGCCTCATTCTGGAAGGCGGCCGGTGTGACGGCCGCCTCGTCCGGGGTCTCGACGCCGTGGAGGCGCAGGTCTTGGCGCGCCGCCTCACTGAGCCGCAAGGCTTCGTCCTGCACCAGGGCCTCTGGGATCTCGACGGGATGGGCTGCGGCCAGGGCCTGTAGCACGGCGCGTTTCACCAGCGCGTGGATGGCGTGGTCGCGCTCACGCTCCAGGCCCTCCAGCACACGCGCCCGCAGGCGCTCGATCCCGCCCTCTTCGATCCGTAGCTCCTGTGCGAAGCTATCGTCGAGCGCCGGCAAAATCGGCTCCGAGACCGCCTTGATGACCACCGCGAACTGCACCGGGCGACCGGCAAGCGCCTGTTTCACATGGTCGTCGGGGAACCTGAGGTCCAGGCTCCGCGCCTCGCCGGGCAGGGCGCCGTAGAGGCCGTCCGTGAACCCGTCGAGAAAGCGCGAGACACCCAGATCGACCTTCATCCCCTGGGCCTCGCCGCCTTCGAAACGCTGCCCGTCGACGCTCGCCTGGTAATCTATCTCGATCCTGTCGCCGTGCTGCGCCGGTCGGGTCACGGGGTTGAAGCGGCGGTGTCGATGGCGCAGACGCTCCATGGCCCGATCGAGGTCGTCGGGCTGGACGGTGCATTGCGGGACCTCGATGTGGAGCGCCTCGACAGGTGTCAAGCGCACCTCCGGGTAGACCTCGAAGGTCGCGTGGTAGGCAAAGCCCTCGCCCGTCTCTACCGGGAGCGGTTCGATCTGGGCCTCCCCGGCGGGGCGCAGGCGTTCCTGCTGGAGCGCGTCGCGATAGCTGGACCGCAGCATCTCGCCCACGACCTCGCGCCGCAACTCGGGGCCGTAACGCTGCTCTATGAGCCGGCGCGGCACTTTTCCGACCCGGAAACCGTCTATCCGGGCCGTGCGCAAGAGCTTCGCGAGCCGCTGCTCGATCTCCGCCGCTACGTGTTCTTCGGGGACGCGGACGGTCAAGCGCCGCCCGAGCGATCCCACGGTGTCTACAGTGACTTGCATGTAATCGATTCAGTACCTTGCCTAAAGAAAGACCTAAAAATCTGTCCTTGGCTCCCTTGCACCGGGGAGCGATGCGGCGCCACGGCGCCGCCCGCCACCGGCCTGACCCGACGAGCGGGGCCCACTTTACCGAAGGGAAGCTGGTGCGAAAGGAGAGACTCGAACTCTCACGGGTTGCCCCACTGGCACCTAAAACCAGCGCGTCTACCAGTTCCGCCACTTTCGCGCACGGGCAGGATGGAGTGGGCGCACGCCCCCCGCCACTCGGCTGCCATCCTGGAGGATAGCACCTAAGCTCGCGTCCCCACCACTCGGCGCTCGAGACGAAGATCGGCCTCCGCCACGGGCTTGGGAACCGTCACGACGCCGCGCCGGGTGCGTGGCGCCCGGCGGCAGCATCGCAGGACGCGCGGCGTTCAGCGCGGCACGGCGTAGGGCAGCGGCATGAGCGACAAGACGGGGCCGCCGGGATCGCCCAGATGGAGGCTCGCGTCCGACGCCGCGATGTCGATCACGGCGAGCAGGGCGACCCCATCCCGATGGCGCCCTGCGGCGAGCACCTCGCCAGCCTTGTGCGGACCGTCCCGGAGCCTCTGAAACAGCGGTTGCCCGGCCGTGGGCACGCCATCACCCGTTGTATCGTCCAGCTTTGCATCGTCCAGCTGGACACCGGCCAGAAACATCCGGCGCTTGGTCTCACCGCGATACTTGAGCCTCGCGATGACCTCCTGTCCCGGGTAGCAGCCCTTCTGAAAGGAAAGGCCACCCAGGGCGTCGAGGTTCAGCATCTGGGGCAGGTAGATCTCCGAGGTCGCGCGATGGATCACCGGGACACCGGAGAGGATTTCCAGGACTCCCCATGCCGGCGCCGAGCCGAGCGCCGGCACTGCGGCCTGCCGTAGGGCCCCTACGGACTCGGCTGCGCCCAAGACCAGATACCGTGGACCGCATCCGGCCACCGATTCAAAATAGTGTGCCACGACGACAAAGCCCGCCACTTCGATGAGCCCGCCCGGTCGCTCGGGCAAGGCGCCAAGGCGTTCGCGCAAGACCGCGCCCACCCCCGGTCCCGCGCAGCCTGTCGTGACCCAGCGCGCGCGTTCATCCGACAACTCGACCCGTGAGCGGAGGACATAACGCTTGAGTCTCGTCAGCGTGTCTTCCGCCAGATCGTCGGGGAGGACCAAGAGGTGCTGATCGACCAGGCAGAGGACGCGGCAGACCACGATCACCCGCCCCTTGGGGGTGCACCAAGCGGCCAGCTGGCTCTGCCCGGGCAGCAAGGCGCGCACGTCGCTGGTGAGCTGGCCGGCGAGAAAATCCGCCGCGTCCTTCCCCCCGACCCGCAACACCGCGAGGTCGGGGAGATCGGCGATGAAGTCGTCACCGGGGCCGCGGGCCTTTTGCCCCGTGGCACTCGGCTCAGTTATCACGGAGCCCCTCGTTCCGCCGGGGGTGCTGCCCATGACCGGGGGGTGCATGCGTGCGCCGGGACGCTGCCCCTCCTCAGCGTCTGGTCAGGGTGTAGAGGACCGCGCCGGCCGCCTGGTCACCGAGCGTGCTCCGGATCACGAACCTCCTGGCCAACAGGTCCAAGAGTCCGCTGGCGCATTCGCGGCCGAGCTGCACACTGGGCACATCGGTCCCACTGCGGCTGAACGCGACCACCCGGATCTCGGGCGTGCTCCCCGGCGGATCGGAAACGACCGCGCATTGTATGATGGCCACCCGGCCGGCCAGCTGGGCGGTGGCCGGGCCTGCGGCCAGCAGGGTTGCGAGCACCAGCGCGGCCAACGCACCCCCTATCCTGCCGGTTCCTGAACCGCCCTTGGCGGAATCGACCCTGGTGGAATCGGCCTTGGTCGGATCGGCTCTCGTCGGATCGTTTCTCATGTTCGGGACCTCCTTTGTTCCATCGCTTGCGGGAAGCGGGTTAGCGGAAGCCCTCCGGCCACTCCATCCGGCGTGGCCTCGGCTTGATGGGCCCAGACGGTAGCCGAATCGAGGGCTCGTGTCGCGCCGCCGGTCCCTGGGCGGGATGCGACCAACGGGAGGGCGAACCGGCGACCTATATCGAGTATAGCCGGCGAGCATAGCCGGCACCGGGCTAGCCCTCGGGGATCTCATTCGCCGCCGGCTCCCCGCACCGGTGCTTTCTACCGGTCACGGCCAGGACCAACATACCGACCTCGAAGAGCAGCCACATGGGCACCGCCATGAGGGTCTGGGAGACCACGTCGGGGGGGGTGAGCACCATGCCGATCACGAAGGCCATGACGATCACATAGGGCCTCTTGGCACTCAGGGCCTCGCGGGTCGTGATCCCGGTGTAGACCGAGACGACGGTGAGGATCGGGACCTGGAAGGCGATCCCGAAGGCGAAGAAAATGGTGAGGACGAAATCGAGGTAGCGACCGATGTCGGTCATGATCGCCACGCCCTCGGGGGCGGTCGCGGCGAAGAACGCGAATAGCACCGGGAACACGACGAAGTAGGCGAAGGCCATGCCCGCGTAGAAAAGGAAGGTGCTGACGGCGAGGAGCGGCAGGACCAAGCGGCGCTCGTGCGCGTACAGACCGGGGGCCACGAATGCCCAAACCTGATAGAGGACATGGGGCATGGCCAGAAACACCGCCACCACCAAGGTGAGCTTGAAGGGCGCGAGGAAGGGCGATGCCACCTCGGTCGCGATCATGGAAGCGCCCTGCGGGAGCTGGCCGAGCAACGGCCGGGCGATCAGGGCGTAGATGTCGTTGGCGAAATAGGACAGCCCGAGGAACACCGCCACCACGCCCCCGATGGCATGCAACAACCGCGCGCGCAGCTCGACCAGGTGGGAGATGAAGCTCTGCCCGCCCTGCTCGTCGTCGTCAGCTTCTAGGTCCTTTCCGGGTGCCTTGGACATCGGGAATCGAGGGGTCATCGGCGGAGGGCGCAACGGGGTCCGCGGCCGGTTCTGGCACGCCGATCGTACCCGAATGGGAGCTACCGCTACCGGAGGGGCGGGGCGCCCTATCGGCAACCGAAGGACGGGAGTGGGCCTTATCGGCACCCGGGGACCGATCGCGGCGGTACTCCTCACCGATACGCCGTACCTCTTCTAGGTCCAGCTCCTGTTCCACCTCGTGTTGCAGGGTCTGGATCGCCTGCCGGGCGCGCGCGGTCCAGCGACCCCAGGCGCGCACCGTCTCCGGCAGGCGTTTGGGTCCGACCACGAGCAGCGCGATCACCGCGACCAGGCACAGCTCCGAAAAACCGATGTCGAACATCGGCCGAGTCTAGGGCTTGGGCTCGCCGTCCTTGCGCGGCGCGCCGAGCGCCGGATCGCTGTCTTCCGAAGGGCCTCGGGGCGCGTCCGCCTCGGTCATGGCCTTGCGGAAGCTCTGGATGGCGGTGCCGAGGTCACCGCCGATGCTGCGCAGCTTCTTGGTGCCGAACAGCAGGGCGACTATCGCCAGGATGACCAGCAACTCGGTGATACCAATACCCATCGTGCCCCTCCGATCAATGTGCCGGCTACGGATCGCGCGTTTCTAATGCCGCCGGGCAGCGCCGGCTGGAATTGTCATAGGTCCCGGTCATTGGTCCCGCCGGGCCTTCTCTTCTATCCCCGACAGGCCGAAGCGTCGCGCCAGCTCGTCCAGGACCGCCTCGGGTCCGAGATCGAGCGCGGCCAGTGCGACGAGGCTATGAAACCACAAGTCCGCGGTCTCGTACACCAGCGCGCGTCGATCCCCGCCCTTGGCGGCGAGGAGGGTCTCGGTGGCCTCCTCGCCGAGTTTTTTCAGGATGGTGTCCAGGCCCTTGGCGTACAGTCCGGCGACATAGGAGGTCTCGGGATCGGCGTGCTTGCGGGCCTCGAGCACGGCGGCAAGGCGCGTGAGGACGGTTTCCGTTTCGCCCCCACCCTTCCCTCCCCCGTCGGACGGGGGAGGGTTAAGGCGAGGGCCCTCCCCCGCTACGCAGGGGAGGGAACCGGGGATCTCCCTCCCCTGTCCGCGCTTTCTGCGGACGGGGGAGGGTAGGGGTGGGGGTCCGGCCTGCGTTCGCTGACCGAGCCCGTTCCCTGACGCGGCGCTTTCACCCCCACCCTCCCCTCCCCTGTCGGACGGGGGAGGGTTAAGGCGAGGGCCCTCCCCCGTCCGACGGGGGAGGGAAGGGTTGCCGTAGATCGCCTCCGGGTCTTTCAGCACCGGGTCGACGACCAACCACCCGGCGTCCTCGAGGCGCGCGAAGAAACAGCTTTCGCGTCCGGTGTGGCAGGCGATGCCGCCGGACTGCGTCACCACCAGGAGCACCGCATCGCCATCGCAATCGAGCCGGACCTCGACGACCCGCTGGAGGTGGCCAGAGGTCTCGCCCTTGCGCCACAGCCGTCCTCGCGAGCGCGACCAATAGACCGCTTCCCGGCTAGCCACGGTACGGGCCAGGGCCTCGCGGTCCATCCATGCCAGCATCAGCACCCGGCCGCTCGCCTGTTCCTGGGCGATGACCGGTACCAGCCCCTTTGCATCCCAGGCGATCCGGTCCAGCCACGCCGGCTCCCTGCGCTCTTTGATCACGGATGGGCCTCTATTACGCATGGCAGGCACGGAGGGGATCACAGGCGCACCTCGATGCCCGCGGCTCGCAGGTGCGCTTTTGCCGCCGGGATCGTGTAGGTGCCGAAGTGGAAGATGCTGGCCGCGAGCACGGCATCGGCCTTGCCGATGCGGACCCCGTCCACCAGGTGATCCAGGTTGCCGACGCCCCCGGAAGCGATGACCGGGATGGCCACCGCCTCGGCGACGGCACGGGTGAGATCGAGGTCGAAGCCGTCCTGGGTGCCGTCCCGGTCCATGCTGGTCAAGAGGATCTCGCCGGCCCCCGACGCCTCGACCTGGACGGCCCAGTCGATGGCATCGAGGCCCGTCGGCCGGCGGCCCCCATGGGTATACACCTCCCATCGGCCCGTTTCCCCCGCCACCCGGCGGGCGTCGATCGCGCCCACGATGCACTGCGCGCCGAAACGCCCGGAGGCTTCGCGGATGAGCCCCGGGTCCTGCACGGCGGCGCTGTTGATGCTCACCTTGTCGGCCCCGGCGTTCAACAGCGCCCGGATATCCCGCAGCGTGCGGATCCCACCGCCGACCGTAAGCGGGATGAACACCTCCGCGGCCACGGCCTCGACCATAGGGACCATGGTGTCGCGGCCGTCATGGCTCGCGGTGATGTCGAGGAAGCACAGCTCATCGGCCCCTTGCTCGTCATAGCCCCGGGCGACCTCGGTCGGGTCCCCGGCGTCCCGGATGTCGACGAAGCGGACCCCCTTGACCACCCGCCCGGCATCGACATCCAGACACGGGATGATGCGCTTGGCGAGGCCCATCAAGCGCCCCTGCCGGCGGTCCCGGCATCCGCCAGGCGCTGGGCCGCGGTAAGATCCAGGGTGCCTTCGTAGAGGGCGCGCCCGGTGATGGCGCCCGCGATGCCCTCGTGGGCGACCGCGCACAGGGCCTCGATGTCGTCGAGGTTGGTGACCCCGCCCGCGGCGATGACGGGGACGGCGAGCTGCCGTGCCAGGGCCACGGTGGCCTCGACATTGACGCCGTTCAGCATGCCGTCGCGGCGGATGTCGGTGTAGACGATGGCCGCCACCCCGTCTTGTTCGAAGCGCCGGCCGAGCTCCGTCGCGTCGTGATGGCAGAGCTTGGACCAACCCTCGATGGCGAGCTTGTCGTCGCGGACATCGAGACCCACGTAGATATGCCCCGGAAACTCCAGGCACGCATCCGAGACGAAATGCGGCGCGGTCACGGCCTTAGTGCCGATGATGATGTAGCTGACCCCGGCGTCCAGATACGCCTGGATGGTGTCTTCGTTCCGGATCCCGCCACCGAGCTGCACCGGGACCTCGGGGATGGCCTGGCAGATCTCGCGGATCACCAGGCCGTTGACGGGCCGCCCGGTGCCCGCGCCGTTGAGATCGACCAGGTGCAGCCGGCGCGCCCCGGCCTCGGCCCAGTGGCGGGCCACCGCCACCGGATCCTCTGAATAACGCGTTTCCTGGTCCATGCGCCCCTGTTTCAGGCGCACGCACCTCCCGTCCTTGAGGTCGATAGCCGGGATCACCAACATGGACGGCGGGCCAATAGGGACGGCAGAGATACGAGGAGCCGGGCGTTGGGGCCTCGCCCCAGTCAAAAATATAGGGTGCGGGTGTGGGGCCTTGCCCCGGACTATCAAAAATATACTAGCACATCGGTCGCGGCCGAGAACGGGCGGCGTGTCACATCCACTTCCTGCGTTTGAAGAAGGCGATCATGAAGGCCGCGATCCCGATCATTATTACCCACAGCACGGGATAGGCCCACCACCAGTGCAGCTCGGGGAAATAGTCGAAGTTCATCCCGTAGACCCCGACGATGAAGGTCAGGGGGATGAATATGGTGGCGATGATGGTGAGCACCTTCATGACCTCGTTCATGCGGTAGCTGACGCTGGAGAGATAGGTGTCGAGCATGCCCTGGAGCATGTCCCGCAGGGTCTCGACCGTGTCGATCACCTGGATGGTGTGGTCGTAGAGGTCCTGCAGGTAGACGCCGGTCTCCGGCAGGACCAGGGTCGAGTCGCCGCGCCGGAGCCCGCTCAGAACCTCGCGCAGCGGCCACACCGAACGGCGCAGAAAAATGACCTCACGGCGCAGGCGGTGGATCTCACCGAGCGTCGCCGGGCTCGGGTGGTGCAAGAGCACATCTTCCAGCGCCTCGATGCGCTCACCGAGGCGTTCCAGGATGACGAAGTACTGGTCGACGACCGCATCGATCAGACTATAGGCGAGAAAATCGGGGCCGCGAGTGCGGATCCGGCCCGCGCCGCTCCGCAGCCGCGCGCGGATGGGGTCGAAGACATCGCCGGGTTTGCCTTGTTCCTGAAACGACAGTAGATAGGACTTGCCCAGCACCAGGCTCACCTGCTCGACGGTAAACGCCTCTCCGTTCATCGACAGCATCTTGACGACCAGGTACAGGTAGTCGCCGTAGTCCTCGAGCTTGGGGCGCTGCTCGGTGTTGGCGATGTCCTCGAGCACCAGCGGGTGCAGCCCGAAATCCTGGCCGAGACGATGCAAGAGCCCCACGTCGTGGATACCGTCGAGGTTGATCCAGCAGGCGCCGGCGGTGTCCTTCAGCGCCCCGCATGCCCCGATGTCCGCGATCCCGGTCTCGCGCACCCCGGCCTCGTCGTAAGCGATGGCCGTGACACCGGTCTCTCCCGCGGCCGCGTCGCCGATGTGGACGGTCGTGCCCGGCGGGAGCCCGGCCTTCCTGCCGCGGCGGGTGGTGAAGCGTCTCATGGGGTCGCGGGAAGAAAATAGAACGCCAGGCCCAGGATCAGATATACCGCGAGCAACTGTACCCCTCCATCCAATTGCACTCGCCATCGGAGGCGATGTGGTTCACGGCCAGGACCGCGAGCACCACGGAGAATACCTCGAAGGGGGTGAAGACCAGATCCATGGGGGTCCCGAGAAGGTGGCTCGTGCAGAGCAGCACGGGCGTGACGAAGAGCGCGATCTGGAGGCTCGAGCCGATCGCGATGTGGACCGCATCGCCACCAGGACCGCGGTGTGTGTTCGGCGGCGTTGCCGACGATCGCGACCAGGATCACGCCGACGAAGACCTTGGTCAGGCCGAGCGCCGTGGCCGCGTGCTCGACGCTCCCGACCAGAAGCTCGGCCATCACCGCGATAAGCCCCGAGGTGACCATGAGGACCACAAACGAACGCCGTCGGCTCCAGGCGCCTGGAGTTCGTCCGCGTCCGCAGCCTCCTCCCGGACATACAGGTGTCGATGGGTGCGCAGCGAGAAGACGAGGCTCAATAGATAGGTCACGAACAGGACCAGGGCGATCTCCAGGCTGAGCCCGCATTCGTCGGCCGCGCCCGGGCCAAGCGCATGGAAGACCGTCGGGACCACGAGCCCGATGGCGCTCAGGAGCAAGAGGCTCGCGCCCATGGAGGCGGCGCTGCGGTTGAAGGACTGCACGGTGTAACGCATCCCGCCCGCCACCATGCTGAGGCCGAGCACCAGTAGGACGTTGCCGATGATGGAGCCGGTGATCGAGGCCTTGGCCGCCTCGTGCAACCCCTCGCGCAGCGCGAAGAGCGCGATGATGAGCTCGGCGGCGTTGCCGAAGGTGGCGTTCAGGAGGCCGCCGATCCCCGCCCCGAGGCGGCTCGCCAGGTGTTCCGTGGCCTGCCCCATCCAGCCCGCGAGCGGCACGATGGCGAGCCCGGCGGCGCCGAACACCCAGAGCGGGTCCGCGCCATAAGCCTCGAGGGCCAGGCTCGCGGGCATGAGCAGGAGCAGGGTATCGAGCCAGCGCCGGCGGAACAGCGCGCTTGCGGAAGAAGCCATCTACACCCTCTATGTACAGGGTTGGCCATCGGACCGCCCCGGTGCCGCATAGTCTGCAAGACCGGCCATGCCGCGGCAACCCGCCCCGGTTCCTGGCACAATGCTTGTCTCCTCGACCGCGGCATCGACCCACCCATCTCCTGGCACAATGATTGTCTGCCCGGGGGCGGCATCGACCCACCCGTCACGAAAACACCAATGACCTACGAACTGTCTCATGGGGAGGCCCTGCTCATGGGGGCTATCGAGGGGTTGACGGAGTTTCTGCCCGTCTCGAGCACCGGCCACCTGATCATCACCGGAGACCTCATCGGCTTCACCGGTGAGGGCGCCAAGACCTTCGAGATCGCCATCCAACTCGGGGCCATCCTGGCGATCTGCTGGCACTACCGGGCGCGGCTCTTGTGCGTCCTTTATGGGTTGCCGTCCGACCCCGCGGCGCGGCGTTTCGCGCTCAACCTCTTGGTCGCCTTCCTGCCCGCGGCCATCCTGGGGGCGCTGTTCCATGGCACCATCAAGGCGTTGCTGTTCGACCCGCTGTCCGTGGCGGTGGCCCTGGTGGTGGGCGGGGGGCTGATCCTCTTGGTCGAGCGGCTGCGCGGCGAGCCCCGGGTCCGGTCGATCGATGATCTGTCCTGGCGGGATGCCCTCTTGGTGGGCTTTGCGCAGGCATTGGCGCTCGTCCCCGGCACTTCGCGCTCGGGGGCGACTATCATCGGCGGGCTCGCGTTCGGCCTGTCACGGCCGGTGGCGACGGAGTTTTCGTTCTTCCTCGCGATCCCGACCATGTTCGCCGCGACCGTCTTCGACCTCGGGGCCCATTTCGGGCAACTCGGCCGGCACGATCTCGAAGTGCTCGGCCTCGGCTTCGCGATGGCCTTCGTCTCGGCCCTGATCGCCGTCAGGACCTTCATCGGCTATGTCAAGGACCACAGCTTCCGCCCCTTCGCATACTACCGGATCGTCTTCGGGGCGATCGTATTCGTGTATTTTCTCGGGCGGTCCTGACCGTGGTGATCGGTGTGGTCGACGGTCACACGAGTGTCATGCGGAGACGCCGGGCGCTTTTCGCGACTGTGCGCTCTCGATGCTTGAATATCGGCACGTCCCTGTGCCGGAAACCGGTCGTACGCGTCGAAAAACGGCTAAGGCAGGTTAGCATCCTCCGGCGACGTGGATTTCAACACGTCGACGGCGGCCTGCACCTTCGCCGTAGCGGCCTCGGTCTGTCCTTTTTTGCCCTCGGTGACGGCCTCAGTGAGTAACCCCACGGCTGACTGCAGGTTAAAGCTGGTAAAGTTCTTTTGCGCGAGGATGCCGGCATTCTTGGCTTCCTCGGCCTTGGCGACCAAGGCCTCCGCTTGCCCTTTCTTTCCCTCCGCCAGGGCCTCTTCAGCAAGCTTGAGCGCCTTCGCCGTCTCTGGCGATTTATCGATCAAAGCCGTTTGCGCGTAGGCGCCCGAAGCGAACAAAAGTCCCGCCAATAAGGCCGCAATAGTTCTCATGGATAACATTCTCTTTTGCTCCGTTTCTGTAGATGATAAGTATAGTCAACAAGACGGTAACAAAGTTCCGGCGCTACGCTGCTGATCGCTCCGCCACCGCTTGCCGCCGCCATGATACAGCAATTCATCGGGTACCGCTCGCATTGACATTCGACCCTGTGCCCACGAGGATCAGGTGATCGGGATCCCATGCGGTCTCTGGGGCTATCGTTGGAGGGGAAGGCATTCGGAAGAACCGGCATGCATGTCACACTCGAACAGGCTCGGATGGCCCTTGCGGCGGCGCAAAAAAGGGCGGTCGAGATCGATACCCGGATGTGTATCGCGGTGGTCGATTCCGGCGCCAACCTGAAGGCCTTCGTGCGCATGGACGATGCCTGGGTCGGCAGCGGCGACATCGCCGTGAAGAAGGCCAAGACCGCCTGTTTCTTCGGGATGCCGACCGGGCAGATCGGCCAGCTGTCACAACCGGGCGGTCCCTTGTTCGGATCGAGCACTCCAACGAGGGCCTCATCACCTTTCCCGGCGGCCTGCCGATCGTCGACCAAGCCGGCGTCCTGATCGGTGCGATCGGGGTGAGCGGCAGCTCGGTCGAAAACGATCACCTCGTGGCCCTCGCGGGGGTAGAGGTCATCGGGGTATCGGACCTGCCGGCACACCCGTGGCGGACCTGAGGGCGCAGGTCGGAACGGTGCGCGATCCCGGCGTAAGATTTAAGGTTCGGTGAGGGCCAGCCGTACCAAGTCCCTGCCCAGCCATCGGTACAACACCGTGCAGGGCCACCGTGACCCACAGCTGCTCAGACGTGACGCGACAGGCCGCCAAGGCCGCGCCGGTGAGCGCCGCCGTCTCTTCGGACGCGCCCGCCCCTCCCATGCGCGCCGCATCGGCCATGTGGTTTCCCCCGGCGGGCTCATCGATCGGCAGTGCCTCGGGGGCTTCACGCCCAGTCCCTGACAGTGCTCGTGCTTGGACTCAGAGACCACGAGGCCGCATGGCCCATCGGGCCGTCCAGTCCAATATGGAAGACGCCCGCCGACGGGCCGCCGTACTCCCCGTCGCAAGCGACCCATCGGACTACGCCCTGCTAAGAGACGCAAGCCACATCATTTGATCGTTAACTTCTCAAGGGGCAGCGAACCGTTACGCAGGCCCCTCACACGAGGCCTTCCTATGCGCTATGAGCTTTACTATTGGCCCGACATACAAGGCCGCGGTGAATTCGTCCGGATCGCCCTCGAGGAGGCCGGCGCCGCCTATGTGGATGTGGCCCGTCTATCTGGGCATGGCAAGGGCGTCCGGGCGATGATGGGCCTTCTTGAGGACCCTAAGATTGGTCATCCGCCGTTCGCCCCGCCATTTCTAAAGGCCGGCAAGCTGGTGATCGCTCAGACCGCTAACATCCTGCTTTATTTAGGTCCGCGGCTCGGGCTCGTGCCTAAGGCGGAGGCAAGCCGGCTGTGGGCGCATCAGCTACAATTGACCATCGCCGACTTTGCGGCGGAGACCCATGACGTGCATCATCCGATCGCGGGCAGCCTGTACTATCACCAGCAGAAGCGCGAGTCACGGCGGCGAGCGGGATATTTCACCGCCGAGCGGATGCCAAAGTTGCTCGGGTACTTCGAGCGCACCCTGGCCGGCAACCGGAAGGGTAGCGGGTATATCTTAGGTCGCACCCTGTGCTACGTCGACCTGTCGATCTTCCAGCTCATCGCCGGTCTCCGTTACGCGTTCCCGAAGACGATGCAGCGCTTGGAACCGAAGTATCCCGAACTGGTGCTGCTGCACGATAAGGTTGCGGCTCGCCGGAACCTGTCCGCGTACCTGTCCTCTGAGCGGCGCATACCCTTCAATGAAAACGACATCTTCCGCCATTATCCGGAGCTGGATGCCTAGGGCATCCCATTTCGCTCGGGCATTGCGCCATCCCCGCCGATCGCACGTTGCGGAGCTCTTCCATCTAGTGGTAGCATGATTAACCCGTGCGGCAATCAAGTGATCGTGACCGCCATCATATCGAGTGAGAGGAGGCTTGGACATGAACTGGAAAGAACAGCTAGACAAGGCGATTGACACCCTGAAACAGGTGGCCGAGAGTGATACGGTGAAGGGACTGACTGCCAAGGCCAAGGATACGGCCAGCAAGCTGGCTCAAAGGGCGAAGAGCGGGGCCCTGGGTGCCGCGGAGGCCTTCATCGAGGCCAATTCTGATCCTGCGGCGTTCAAGGTCCGTTATCTGAACGCCGACGTCAGCGTGGTATCGCCGTCGGATGGTATCGAGGTGACGCGCCCGAGCCCAGGCAGCGTTGTCATCTCCGATGGCGCCGGCAACGGGATCGTCATCAACGCAGCGGCGGACAAGGCCTATGTCTCCGAGCAGATCGGAACGGTCGCGCAGCTTGGCGCCAACGCTTTCGATCTCGGGGCAGAAGACGGTGTCAACGTCGTCGTCCTCAAGGATTGAGCCCAAATACCTGAGCACAAATATAGCAGAGCAGAAAGGGGCGGGGATCGATTTATGAGGCGACCACCGGGACCTGACGAAAGAACCTGGCCACTTTTGCCCTTTGACCCGTTCGAAATCATCGTGCATCGGCACGGATGTCGTCCTCGTGCTCACGGAATGCGCCGGGAATGTTGCCCTGGTAGAGCACGTGCTCCCCGCGGGAGAGGGAGCCTAAAAGGAGGCGATTTATGACCGTAGCCGCTATCTGAAGGTCCAGAAACCCTATGCACGCCTGGTGAAGGGCTTGTAATGGCGTTTTAGCTCGTCGCCGGCCTCGCTTTTCTAGAACTGAAGGGAGATGATTCCTCCCGGAAAGTCCGGCGCTTCCTCTACGATATACTCATGGAGGAGCGATTTCGCTCGCACATACTTCTCAAGCGAGCCTTCGAGCTCGAGGAAGAAGATGGCGCTCAGATCCGAGCCGACTACGGGTAGTTCCGGACCGCGACAGCGCCGGAGGTAGATACCCTCCCGCGCGAGCTTTCGAACCTGGTTATCAAGGATGCCGGGTTCATCCGGTAGACGTATGCGGAGCCGGTATATCGAGTGGATGTGCTTGATCCGAAGATCGCCCCGCCGTCGCTGAAGTCGTTTCAGCTCCGCTTCCGTCTGATGGGCGTTCGAATCTTGTACCACGACAATGCACCGCACCCTTCGCATCGTAAAAAAAGGGATCGGGCTCGTTCTAATCGCCTTAAAATCGCAATACCGGATGTTTACTTCCGCCCTTCGCAGGGATCCTGTAATGGCGGCGCCTATCCCGACGCCGTCGGTGCATAGGAAACGAAATTCTATCATGTGTTTTCTATCGGTTAGCACACGATCAATCAAACACGGGTGATGATGAAGCGTAGCGCCATCAGATAGAGCACTGCCATGAGGACACGCTCAACCGCTTCGCGCGTCGTTGCGCCCGGGTCGGAGAGCGGATAGAGAATGCAAGCCAAAATCGCCGCGGCGGCGATGACCAGCGCGGCGAGGAGCAACGTCGAGACCTTGGAAACGCCCCGCCAGAAAAGCGATTGGTTCTTGGTGTAATCCCCGTCGGGCGGCGCAGGCACCTTGTCATGGACGATGAAGTCCGCGATACGTGGCCATTGCGTCTCGACCAGCGCCGCCGAGTGACTACCGATGACGTATCTCACTTCGTGCACCTTGGGAACGACGCGCGCCTGGTCGAAACCGGCGAACCCAGCGCCACCCAGATCGAAGAACCTGCGCAGCGGCTCCAGGCCTTGCGGAAAGATTGCCACCACCCAATCGCGTGTCGCGACCATGTTCACGACTTGGTTCACCCGCGCCGGCGGCGGTGCGATAAATTTGGCCCAGTCGTAGCCACGCCGTACGACGCTGCCGGCAAAGAGGACATTCCGGAACCGGGCGGCGGGGTAATCCTGCAGGGCGCGGGCGACCAGGTAGGTGCCGTTTGAATGCCCGACATAGGAGAATTCGGCCTCGGGATAGCACGATCGTGCGCCGACATATTCGTCCATCAGCCATTCGACCTTCTGCCGTCTGATCCAAGGCAGAAGGAATGGCAGGATGGCGAAATAGCCGTAGCTCGAGGTGATGCAACGCCACTTCTTCGCTTCAGCGACCCCGCCGCGTGACGCGTTCTCGCGGATTTTTTGCGCAATCTTGCGCGTCCAATAGCCGTCGTCGCGAATTCCGTGGATCACGAACACGACGTGCTTCACCTCCTTGTCCGGTTCGGGAGGAAGTGTATCGGTGAGATAATCCCCTGGGACTTCCATCTTCGCGAGCTCGGTTTTATCTGTCGTCAGCACAGCCATGAAGCACGTTTTTCGGGCGGCGCCGAGCGTTCCGTCGCGATCAGATCGCGAGGGCGAGAAGACGATGGCGTCGCGATGGCGGGTGCGCGGGAGCTCGACGTAGAAATACGGGGAGTCGGGGCTGCGGTCGATGGCGAAATCCACCGCGTCGTCCGGCGCCACGATATTGTCCTGTGTGCCGAGGAGCTGGATGATGAGCGGTTCGGGCTTTCCCGGTTGTTGCGACCGGCGCAACGCCAGCCATTGTAATCGGGTCTGCACGATGAAGGGGGCACCGCGTCGCACATCGAAGATCGTCGGCTTGTCGGCGCCGGGCCAGAGGTGCCCCATCAAGCCGACCGCATTGCTGACGAACGACTCCGCCCAGCCCAAGCGGCCGGAGCTAACCCACCCCCGGTTCAAGCCGCCGAGATTGACGATTCGCTCGACGTTGCGGACCCAGTCGCGCGGGCCCGCGCCAGACAGATCTGGCTCAAACGGAACGCTCGTGGCGACGTCGGTCGCGGCCAGGAAGAGCCGCCGTGCGACGACGGCGCCCGTGCTATGGCCGACGAGGACGATGCGCGAATACCGGGCGGGATTGCGGCAGATCGCATCCATCCCCGCGAGGAGCTGGCTTACGATTGCTGCCGCCCGCGTGAAACTGAAGAAGCCGGAATAAGGCAGAGGCGGCACGAAGAGATCGAGGCCTGGCTCCTGGGCGTAAGCCTCACAAACGGCTTGCACCACATCTTTCATCTGGTCGGGTGTGCCCATCCAGCCATGTAGGGCGACGACGAGGAGCCGGCCGTGCTCGGGGCCGTCAGCCGACGGTTTGAAAGCTTGTGGGTATCCTTCTTGCCGCATCGATGCCCCTTGATCCGATATTGCTGTATTACGCGCTCCGATAGTGCTCTACCAATTGCGCGCCCCCCGAAATGCCTGCCAGTTCAAATGCCTAAGATGCTGGCAGAAGAAGGGTAAGACATTCAACGCGATTTCGCAACCCGGATGTTGCATCCTCGCTGGCCACCTACTAGAACGAAGTGCCGCCTGATATTCGCTTGGAGTACATGACAACGACCGGCACGAGCGGACCTGCGGGTCAAACGCCCGTCAGCGTCGAGGCTTCGGGCTGGGGCTGTTTGCGATAACATCGGCGAGCAGGCTGCGATGGCAGAGGCGGTGGTCGTCGCAGGCGCACAGCAGCGTGAGCGTGAGCCCGAAGTCGCGTTCCAGCGCCGAGAGCCATTCGATGAGCGGGCGTTGGCGCCGCATCTCGGAGAGGTAGCGCCGGCTGTAGACGCGCCAGAAACGGACGATCTCCGTGCCGAAGCGCTCGGGATCGGTGTTACGCCATTGTGCCTCGATGGCGTTCTTTTGCTCATGGTACCAATGGACCAGCGGCAACGTCGGCGCCAGCTCCGGCAGGAAGCCGTGCGCACTCCACTTCGCGACCCCACGCGGATAGCGCCGCATGACGATGAGCCGGCAGCCGTCCTCGGCCTCGGGCGGGGTATAGACGTGCTTGGTGCAGCGGATCGGCAAGGCGCGAAGGTGAGACTGCGCTTGACCCCCTCAGCGGGGTAAGAGACAGCGCCTGCCCTGGTAGCTCAGGATCACGCCCTCGCGGGTGATCTTTTCGATCGTGAGCTTGCCTTCCACCCGCTCGCCCTCCGTGTAGCGGAGGCCCTTGATGTACACCAGGCGCTCGGACGGGTCTTGCGAATAGGCCATGAGGTTGATCGCCAGGTCCGGGACCGCGGCCCTCCACTCGGCGGGCATCTGCATCCAGAGGGGCAGGACGTCTCGCACCGCCGTGGGCGGGGTGGGATCGGCGGGTTGAGGTTTCCCGCGCGCGGCTGCCGGCTGGGAGGTGGACGGCTCCGCGGCCACGATCGGCTCTGGCGAAGGGGTTCGTGATTCCTCATCGCGTGGCCGGGGTGGCGCGCCCAGGGACGAGGGGGCCGTCTCGCCTCTGGACCTCACGGGGTCCGACTTGCGGCGGCTATGAGGTTGATCGCCATAAGGTTGATCTAAAGCTTCCGGCGTCGCGGTCCGGTGGCGGGCCTCCGCGGTTTTCGGACCGACCTGGTCGCTCGCTACGGCGGCAGGGGAGGGAGGTGTCATCGGCGGTCCCACGCCCTCGGCCGTCGGCGGTACCGGGTGCCACAGGGTCCAGACCACGCCCGCGTTGACGGCCAAGGCGATGCAGAAGACCCCGGGCCAGACGAAACGTCGGGGCGTGCGTAGCCGCTGCACGGCGCCCAATCGGGGCTGCCCTGCCGCCTCCCTCTCTCGCTCGACCCTTTTCAGGGCTTCGAGGATGAAGGACATGCGCCTGTCACTCTTCGGGGCCGCGGACCCATGGGTCCGCTCCCCGGCGGAGTGCCGAATCGAGATGCACCAGTGTCTCGGCGCCCACTACGCCGTCTACCTTGAGCGATCGGCTGGTCTGAAACGCGCGTACCCGGGTACTCAAGGCATCATCGTAGACACGTGCGTCCGCGGACACCACCGGAGTCCTGTCCAACGCTCGGAACTGCTCTCGCAGCCACAGCACATCGGTCCCCTGGGCACCCAGACGAAGTAGGTGCCCGGTGAGCTTGGGCGGTCGCCAGAAGACCAGATAGCGCCGCGTCCACATCGGCTCCAGCGCGGCACGCGCCACGGGATAGCGTTCCCGACCGAGGTACAGGGTCGCTGCGCTATCGTTCATTCCAGATACGGTGCCGAAACGCGGCTCGCCCGAGAGAGAGCGTACCTCGATGATGACGGGCCGGTCGAGCCGCTGCAGGCGTTCCCAGTCACCGCTCTCCCACTGGCAGCGCCATCCGTCTCGGGCCAGGATCTCGCACGGGTCGCCGGCGGTCTGTGGCGCCTGCAAGCCAAAGGATGACAGGAGCGCGGCGAAGGCCTGGGTACGGTTCTCGTCCGGCGCGGAACGCCCGACGGTCTCCGCGAACCCCTGGGGCGCCGGGACCTCGGGTATCGCGGGGGCGGGACTGCCTGGAGGAAACGGGGCGGGGGGGGCGGGCGCGAGCGGTGGAGGCGCCGCGGCCGGTTCCGCGCCTTTATTCCTATAGGCCCCTTTATTCGAATGGGATAGGGGCGCGATGTCGCTCGGGGCACCGCCGGCGTCGAAGAGACCCAAGGCGCCGGGAGGGTTGCCGTACAGCCAGAACGAAACCGCCGCCGTCACGCAGAGGCCCGCGGCCGCTGCGAAGACCCGCCGCCCGATGCGTGGCGCCGGGACGCCCCGTACCTCGCCGATCGCCCGCCGTGCCGTGGCGATGTTTACGCTGGGCTGCTCCTGGACGTAGGCGCCCAGCAGGGCCCGATCGCAGAACACATTGATCAGCCGGGGTACGCCCTTCGATTGGCGGTAGACCTCGGCGCGGGCCTTTGGACTGAAGACCCGCGGGCTGCCCCCGGCCACCTCGATCCGGTGCGCGATGTAATCGAAGGTCTCGCGTCTCGAAAACCGCACCAGGTGGTAGCGGGCCGTGATGCGCTGGGCGAGTTGGCGTAGCTCGCTCCGGGCCAGGACCTCGCACAGCTCCGGCTGACCGACGAGGATGATCTGCAAGAGCTTCTTCTTGGTGGTCTCGAGGTTGGTGAGGAGCCGCACCTGCTCCAGGACCGGCGGGGAGAGATTCTGGGCCTCGTCGATGAGGAGCACCGTGGTACGCCCCCCGGCATGGGCCTCGAGCAGGTGCCGGTAGAGGGCATCGACCAGGGGCTTCTGGCGCACGTCGCTCTCGGAATACGGGATACGCAGCTCGTCGCACAGGCTGGCCAGGAGGTCCACCTCCGATACCCTGGGATTCAGCAGGAGCGCGACATCGAGGTGACCGGGCAACTCGGCCAATAGGGCCCGGCACAGCGTGGTCTTGCCGGTCCCTATCTCCCCGGTCAGCTGTACGAAGCCGCCGCCGTCTTCGAGCCCATAGCGCAGATGAGCGAGGCCCTCGCGATGGCGCTCCCCGAGATACAGGAAGCGCGGATCGGGGGTCAGGGAGAACGGCGCTTCCCGAAGACCGAAATGGGCCAGATACATCAATGGGCCAGATTACATGGTTTGCGCGCCGAGGACCGGTGCGGCGTCGGGGACCGCGAGGCCATCGTCGGCGGCCCCGGCCCAGTCCCCCTGGAGCTCCCGCAAGACCTCCCCCAGCGTGGTCGCCAGAGACGGTCGTCCCCCCGGTTATTGAGGCTGTCCCTGAGTGTCGTGGGTCAGGGACGGCGGGGCGTGGCGCAGTGACTTGTCGGCGCCCCTTTTTCCCGCTCTCGGCGCCTTGGTGATGCGCGTCAGCTCACGGATGCTGGCCTTGCGATAGCCGAGCGTCTCGGCCCTCACGAGGTTGGCGGCGCCGTGGGCATCGTCTCCCAGACCGTAGTACAGGACCGCGAGATTATAGTAGGGGAGGGGAGAATCGGGGTCCAACTCCGCCGCCGATTTGAGGAACGTCTCGGCTTGCTTCATGCTGCGCAAGGTCATGGCCGAGACGCCCATGTTGTTCAGGGTCATGACCTCCACATCGCGAGTGTAGGACCCTTGACTGAACCAGATGAGGTGGCGCAGACCCGGCCGCTCGCGCAACGTCGCCAAGAACCCTTCGAACGCCTCCAGCGCCTCACGATGCCGGCCCTTGAGCTGGAGCTTCTGGCCCCTGAAGAAGCCCTTCCAGTACATCTGCTGGACCCGGCCCGGGATGAGGAGCACGAGGCCGATCCCGAGGAGCACAAAGATCCGCCATTCCGGATAGACTTCCAGGATCCCATACCCGAGGGAGCCGGCCAGTCCGACCACGCTTAACATCAAGACGGCGTATTGGAGCCGGTACTTCGCGGTTCGGGTCAGTTGCGTATTGAATTTGATCATGAAAACTCACCTTATTATGTAGTCGCATTCCGCTCGCCGCGCGAACGCCTGGCTTCCGTGGCGGCCCAATCATTATTTAAACCTGGGCTACCATAAGCCCTTCAACGACAAACATCAATGCGGCGCGCGGCCGAGACCCCTGAGGCCGAGCGACCGCCGGGCGGCCCGCCACTGCCCCGACCCCCGCGGATCGGCGTCGGGGCGCTCCTGTGCCTAACCCTGCCGAGCGCCGCCTTCACGGTGCTGACCAACGGCTATCGCATCGTCGATCAGTATTTCGTCCAGGGGGTGTCGGTGGCGGCTCAGGCGGCGGTCAGCGCCTCGGTGTTCGTGCTGATCCTGTTCTACGCCGCCTTCGAGGTGGTGGCGAGCGGTGCCGGGCCCCTCATCGCCCGGGCGACCGGGGCCGGCGATCTCGAGCTCCGCCGGCGCCTCCTCGGCCAGTCGCTGTCCGCGATGCTGGTGCAGAGCGCGTTCCTGATGGCCATCGGGGTCGCGGCGGCGCCGGCCATCGCGGTCGCGCTGGGCCTCTCGGGGGCGCCGGCCGCGGAATGCAGCCGTTACCTGACAGCGCTCTTCGCCACTATCCTGCCGCTCGCGCTCACCCCACTCATCGATCAGACCTTTCTGGCCATGGGCAACGCCCGCGCGCCGCTCGTCCTGCATGCCCTGTCGCTGGCCTTGAACGTGGCCTTGACCCCGCTCCTGGTCTACGAGGCCGGGCTCGGGGTGGTGGGGGCCGCCCTGGCCTCGAACGCCGCGCGCGGTGTCGCCAGCGCCCTCGGGATCTGGCAGCTCAGGCGAGACCTGGGGCTCCGTTCGGCCCATTTGCGCGCCCGCGGCGATCTCCGCCGTATCCTGCGCATCGGTGCGCCCATGGCGCTCGGCACCGCGCTCTTCGCGGGGGTGTACTGGGGCCTCTTGAAGACCACCGTCTCGCCGCTCGGCGCGCATGTGACCGCGGCGCTCGGGATCGGCTTCTCGGCGCTCGAAGGCTTCACCTGGCCGCTCTTCCACGGGGTCGCGCTCGCCTCTGCCTCGCTGGTCGGCCGTGCGCTGGGCGCCCAACGGCCCGATCTCGCAAAGCGCACCCTCTGCACCGCGTTACCCGTCTCGACCGTGCTCGGTATCGCCGCCACGGCCGCGTTCTACTTCGGCGCGGTGCCCTTGACCGGGCTCTTCACCGATGACGATCTAGTCCACCGGGCGGCGGCGGAATACGCCGTGATACTCGCCGCTTCGCAGCTCTTTCTCGCCTGGGAGTCGCTGGGCGAGGGGGTCCTGGCGGGGGCCGGCGCGACCCGCGTGGTCTTCTGGTGCAGCGCGCCGCTCAACCTGTTACGCATCCCCTTGGCCTGGGTCCTGGCCTTCCCGCTGGGATGGGGCGCCGCCGGGGTGTGGTGGGCCATCAATCTCACGACTTACGGCAAGGCCGCGTTGAAGGGATGGATGGCCTGGCGGGGTGGATGGCTTAGACTGGAACCCTGAAGGGGAACCCCTGAAGGCGTAGCCGGCGCCCTCGGTGGATGGATTATAATCTCGGAGAGGCGCGCTCGGGTAGGCGGATGGCGATGACGCGATTCTGGCTGTACCAGTTGGGCAACGAGGACGAGCAGGTGATCTGGCGGGACACGATCCTTTTTTTCGCCATGCACCTCCTCGCGGTCTACGCCATCGCCTTTCATTTCGCGTGGCATGGGGTGGCGCTCGCCGTCGGCTCCTATTATCTGCGGATGTTCGCCTTGAGCGCCGGTTTTCATCGCTATTTTTCCCACCGCTCCTACAAGACCGGCCGGGCGTTTGCATTTTTCCTCGCCTTCCTCGGGGAGTGCTCGCTGCAGAA
This sequence comes from Pseudomonadota bacterium, assembly GCA_030860485.1. Lineage (NCBI taxonomy): Bacteria > Pseudomonadati > Pseudomonadota > Pseudomonadota bacterium. Next base: position 40,010 of record JALZID010000214.1, read on the forward strand.
GGGTGTCCTGTGGTGGGCCAGCCACCACCGCCACCACCATCGCCACTCGGACCGGCCGGAGGACGTGCATTCGCCCATGCATAAGGGTTTCTTCTGGTCGCACATGGGCTGGATCCTATGCGAGAAATACAAGGACGCGAAGCCCGAGCTGATCCGTGATTTCATGGACTATCGCGAGCTCGTGTGGCTGAACGCCAACACCTGGCTGCCGGCCAACCTGTATATCGGGACCTTGGTGGCGCTATTCGGGCTCGACGGGTTCCTGTGGGGTTTTGCGGTGGCCACGGTGTTCCTGTGGCACGGGACCTTCACCATCAACTCCCTGGTCCACGTGTGGGGCACGCGGCCCTACGATACGGGCGACAACTCCAGGAACAATGTGCTCGGCGCCATCCTTACCCTGGGCGACGGCTGGCACAACAATCACCACCATTACCCGGTGTCGGTGCGGCACGGGTTCCGCTGGTGGCAGATCGACCCGACTTATTTTTTGCTGTGCCTCTTCGAGCGGCTCGGGATCGTATGGGACCTCAAGCGCCCGCTGCCCGCGCGGGTCGCCGCGACCTCGATGGCACGCGTATGATGCCGCCGGAGGGCCTTGCGACCGGAGTCCGGACTGCACACCCCACGCGCCACAGAGAACCAGTCACGGTTTTTCTGTTTTAGGCGGCTAAGGCTCGCCCCCATCCCGCGATGCAAGAACAATGGCAGGACCAGGCCATGGCGCTCGCCGGTGTGTTTCAGGCCGCGGCGCTCGTGGAGCGCCTGGCCAAGTCCGGCGCGGTCCCGAACGAAAACCTCAAGACCACCGTCGGGAGCCTGTTCGAGTTCGACCCCGACAACGTGGAGGCGGTGTTCGGCGGGAGCCCCGATTACCGCTTCGGGCTCAGTGTCGGCATCAGCACCCTCAAGGACATCTTCGATAGCAAGCAGCGCTCACCGCGCTTCGCGGACCTGGTCGGCTGTGTGGTGGGTTTGATCCAACTGGCGCGACAGCTCCGGAAGAGCCGCGACCTGCAGGACGGCGTGGGCCGCCGATTGCGCGAGATCCACGGGAGGCTCACCGCGGCGGGCGGCCTCCTGGCCGCAAGCGACGATGCCGTCATCGCCGCCGTCGCCACCTGCTACCAGGAGACCTTGAGCACCCTCAAGTTCCGCATCCAGGTGCGCGGCGATGCGCGTTACCTGCGCGACCCCGAGATCGCCGGCAAGATCCGGGCAGTGCTGCTGGCCGGGGTACGGGCCGCGATGCTATGGCACCAGATCGGCGGCCGGCGTTGGCACCTGCCGGTGTTTCGCAAGCGCATCCTGCGGGCCCTCGGCGATATTTCCTGACCTCCATTGCGGCGCTCGGGGGTTATGAAAGGATCGTCGCGCGCACAGCCGATCGGTTGGCCTCCTCAAGCGCGGCCGAGCGGCGGCTCGTCCATGAGCGCCACTTGTTCCCGCAATTCCAGGATCCTGTCCTGCCAGTAACGCGGCGTATCGAACCACGGAAAGGCCGCGGGGAATGCCGGGTCGTCCCAGCGCCGTGCGATCCAGGCCGAATAATGGATGAGGCGCAGGGTCCGCAGAGCCTCCACCAGGTATAGCTCGCGGGTATCGAACGCGTTGAAGTCCTCGTAGCCCGTCAGTACCGCCGCGAGCTGGCCGGTCATCGCGGCGCGATCGCCCGAGAGCAGCATCCACAGGTCCTGGACGGCGGGTCCCATGCGGCTGTCGTCGAAATCGACGAAGTGCGGTCCGTCATGGGTCCAAAGCACGTTGCCGGCATAGCAGTCGCCGTGCAGGCGCAGCGTTTCGACACCACCCGCCCGCTCGAAACAGCGCCGCACCCCCAGGATCGCCTGCTCGACGATACTACGGTAGGCAGGGACGAGATCGGGCGGGACCCATTCCCCGCCGAGCAAGAAATCCCGCGGCGACTCGCCGAAGCTCGCGATATCGAGCGTCGGCCGGTGCCGAAACGGCCGCACGGCGCCCACGGCATGGATGCGCCCGATGAAACGGCCCATCCACTCCAGAGTATTGAGATCGCCCAGCTCGGGTACGCGCCCACCATGTTTGGGATACACGCTGAAGCGGAAGCCCTGGTGCGCGTAGAGTGTCCGGTTGCCGTCGAGGGCGAGGGGCGCGACGACCGGGATCTCGTGCCCCGCGAGTTCCGCGACGAAGGCGTGTTCCTCCAGGATGGCCTCGTCCGACCAGCGTCCCGGCCGGTAGAACTTTACGATCACGTGCGGCACGGCCGCCCCCGGCCCGTCGTGTATGCCGATCTGATACACGCGGTTCTCGTAGCTGTTGAGCGCCAGCAGCCGGCCATCGCTACAGAGGCCGACGCCTTCGAGCGCGTCGAGCACGCGGTCGGGCGTGAGGTTGGCGTACGGCGGCGTGCTCATGCCCGGCATTGTACGCCGGGGAGGGCGGCACCCTGGGCGAGCGCCGCTCTGCGCTGGCGCCGAGCCGCGTTCGGGTGGGGTCTGCGAATGCGAGAGGGTTGTGGTGCTACTCGTCAAAAAAAAAACGGCGGGCTGCCCCGGGCCCGGCGGCCTTGGGCTGGGATCTCGACCGGGCCCTGGGCCTGTCCTCACCCGATGGACCGGCCGCGACCTCGGTCAGTCTGAGCTTCTCTCCCTGGCCCTCTTTTTGAAGCTTGAGCTGGCATGAATCGCTTCGATCGCATCTACGCCCTCCACCGGCTTCTGAGCGCCGCTTCGCTGCCGGTTCCGCGACGATGGATCGAAGAACAACTCGAATGCTCACGGGCCACCGCGAAGCGCATCATCGAAGCCATGCGCCTCTTCCTCGACGCCCCTATCGAGTATGACAAAGCACGCAACGGTTACTACTACGCGCCGTCGGAACGCAAATACGAGCTGCCGGGGCTCTGGTTCAAGGCCGATGAGCTGCTTGCCCTCCTGACCGCCCAACAACTCCTGCACGGTCTCCAGCCCGGCCTGCTCGACGAGTACCTCGGTCCGCTGCACCAGCGCATCGAGAGGATTTTGCAGGCCGAGCACCTGGGCTATAGCGAGGTAGGTCACCGCGTTCGGATACTCGGGATGGCCAAGCGCAAGACCGACACTATCCACTTCGCCACGGTGGCGACGGCCTTGCTCAGACGCAAGCAACTCCGGATCGCGTATCACGGCCGCGCCCAACCAGAGACCACCGAGCGCCATCTATCGCCCCAGCGGATCGTGCACTACCGCGACAACTGGTATCTCGACGCCTGGTGCCACCTGCGCCGGGCACTGCGAAGTTTCTCGCTCGACGGCATCCGCGCCGCACGCGTCGAAGAGACGGACGCTAAGGAGATCCCCGACGCGGAGCTGGATGTCCACTTCGCCGGGTCATACGGGATCTTCGCCGGGCCGCCGATGCACGCCGCCGTGCTGCGCTTCACCGCCGAACGCGCCCGCTGGGTCGCCAACGAAGAGTGGCATCCCCGTCAGGAAGCACAGTTCCTGCCCGACGGCCGTTACCGACTGAGCCTCCCCTACGGCGACCCGCGGGAACTCATCATGGACATCCTAAAGTACGGGCCGGATGTGGAGGTCATTGCCCCCGACCGCCTACGCGTGGCCGTGGCGGAGCGGTTGAGAGCGGCGTACCGAATCTATGTACAACAAAGCCGGACGGACTCACCGAATGAGCCACCGAGTGTGTAACCACTGGAAAAATCATGCCCATAGACGACCGCGGTGAAAGACCAACTCTCCAAGAATGTTGCAAGGCTGCATGCCTCGGGACATCCGCCAGATCAGGCTGAGATACACCGCATGCCAAGACCTCAAGAGCAAGGTCAATGCTTTTGCAGCCCCGGCGACAAGAGCGTCGGCCGAGGCGGCCAGATCCAGACCTGCTGGAAAGGGAAATGAGTTTCAATCATGACTTATTTTGCGCACAGCGAAAACCAACACGGAAAACGGCACCCGCTGTCAGAGCACCTGACTTGTGTCGGTAGAATGGCCGAGGAGTTTGCGGGGGATGCCGGGTGGAGTGCCGAGGCCAGGCTCGCCGGGTTGGTGCACGATCTGGGCAAGTATGGTGATCTATTTCAGCGTCTGCTGGAGTTATTGGGCGATGAATCAGCCGCCAGTGTCTTACGGAGCATCACACAACGAATCATCCACGATGACCTCAAAGGGAGCAAACCATGAAGTTCATCCACACCGCCGACATCCATCTCGACAGCCCGCTGTGCGGCTTGGCGTCGTATCAGAACGCCCCGGTGGAAGCGCTGCGCACGGCTACCCGCGACGCCTTCACGAACCTCATCAACGAAGCCATCGAAGAACAGGTGGACTTCCTCGTGATTGCCGGTGACTTGTATGACGGCAACTGGAAGGACTACAACACCGGCCACTTTTTCGTGCGCGAGATGGGGCGCCTGAATAAGGAAGCCATCCCGGTCTACCTGCTGTACGGCAACCACGACGCCGAAAGCGAGATGACCAAGCGGCTCACGTTCCCGCCCAACGTGCATGTGTTCGACGCGAGAAAGCCCATCACCCACCGCATCGAAGCCCTGCGCGTGGCCTTGCATGGCCGAAGTTTCAAGGATGCCGCTACGCTCGAGAACCTGGTCGTCGGTTACCCGGACCCGGTGGCGGGCTGGCTTAACATCGGGGTGCTGCACACCGCGCTCGAAGGCTATGCAGCGCACCCCAAGTACGCGCCGTGCTTGCTGGCCGAACTCACGGCCAAGGGCTACGACTACTGGGCGCTGGGCCATGTGCACGAGCATGCAGTGCTGCAGCAAGACCCGTGGGTGGTGTTCCCCGGCAACCTGCAAGGCCGGCACATTCGTGAGACCGGCCCGCGCGGCGCCGTGCTCGTCACGACCGACGAAACACGCATCGTCTCGGTGGACCGCCTGATCGTCGACGTGATGCGCTGGGAGCGCGTCAACGTGGATGCCAGCACCGCCCACGACCTGCCCGCGGTGGTCGGCCTCGCCAACCGCGCCTTCGAAGCTCTGCTGTCCAGCCAGGCCAACACCAAGCCGATGTCCGTGCGCGTGACCATCACCGGGCGCACGGCCGTGCATGGCGAGTTGTTCGGCATGCACGCCCAGCTCCGTGAAGAGATCCTTGCGCAGGCGGCCGCGCTGGGTGGCGATCGCCTATGGATTGAGAAGGTGAAGGTCGAGACCACGCCCGCCGTCGACGCCAGCCAGATCAGGGAACGGGCCGATGCGATCGCCGACTTGCAGGCCCTGATCGAACAGGTGCCAGCCGACGAGGCCTTCATGCGCAGCCTCGCCGAAGACCTGCAGAAGCTGACAAGCAGAGCGCCGCTGGATCTGACCCAAGCCGTGCCCGATTTCACGGCAATCCGCTCGGGCGACGTTGGCTCGATCGTCCAGTCCGTCTCGCCAGCCTTGATCGCGCAATTGGCGCAGGCGCACTGACCGCGACGCGGTCCTTCACACCGAGAAAAGACATAGATGCGCATCCAACAGCTCCTTCTACTTCGCTACGGCAAGTTCACCGACCAACCACTGGTGTTCCCTCACGCTAAACAGGATTTTCACCTGATCGTTGGCGCCAACGAAGCCGGCAAGTCCACCACGCGCAGCGCCATCCTCGACCTGCTGTACGGCATCGAGACACGTTCGACCTTCGACTTCCTGCATGCCAAGGCGGAGATGCGGCTGGAAGCCAGCATCGAGCACCAAGGCGCAACGCTGGACTTCATTCGGACCAAGGCGCGCACTAAGTCGCTGCTCGGCCCCACCGGCGCCGTACTCGCCGACTCGGCATTGGCCAGTTTCCTGGCCGGCACCGACCGCGCCTTCTTCGACCAAATGTTTGGCCTGGACCACGCCAGGCTGGAGGCCGGTGGCAACGCCATCCTCAGCGCCTCCAACGATATCGGGCAGATCCTGTTCCAGTCGGCGGCGGCATCGGCAGCCTGGGCACTGTACGTGACCAGCTCGAGGCCGAGGCCGACAAGCTCTGGGCACGCCGGCGCGCGGGCGATCGGGCTTACTACACCGCCAGCGATGAACTGGCCCGCGCCGAAGCCGCCCTGAAAGCCGCCACGGTGCGCACCAAGGACTGGATGGAAGCGCGCGGCAAGGTGCAGGACCTCGAAGATCGCCGCGAACTGTCCCGCGGCCGCTATCGGGCCTTCGAGGCCGAGCGCATTCGCCTGGAGCGAGTGCGGCGGGTCGCATCTCCGCTGCGCCAGCTGCGCGAATGGCAGGCAGAGCTGCGGCAACTCGGTGAGGTCGTGCTGCTGCCACACGACGCTGCCCAGCAGCTGGCTGATACCGAGCTCGAGCTAGCCGGCGCCGAACGTGACGAGCAGCTCTATGCGGGCCAAGCCAAGCAAGCGCAAGAGCAGCTTGAACTCATCCGCCTGGACGAGCGCCTTCTGAAACACGAAGCCGACGTCCTGATTCTGGCCGACCGGCGCCAGCAGACCCGCAACCACGAGCGCGACATCGACCGCCGCCAGTTGGAAATCACCGGGCATTGGGAGCAAGTGGAGGCGCTGGTGCGCCAGCTCGGCTGGCCGACCGCCACCGAGGAAGTCTTGACCGACAGGCTTCCCGGCCTGCCGGCCCGTTCCACGGTCGTTGGCCTGATCAAGCGCTTTGGTGTTCTCGACCAGGCGTGTCAGGTCGCCAACGACGCCGTGACTGAAAAGGCGGCCGATCAGGAGGCGTTGGAGATCCGGCTCAAAGGCCTGTCGGTTTCAACCGTGCCCCCGGCATTGCGCGTGGCGCTCACGGCCGCCCGGGCACTCGGCGACCCGAAAGCCAGCATCGGTCGAGACGAGGCGCTGGTTTCGAAGTGCACCCGCGAACGGGCATCGGCCCTGGCCGGACTGGGCCGTTGGTCGCCCGATCTGTTCACTCTGCGCGGGCTGGTGTTGCCGTCGGACCCAGACATCGGCGAACACCAGAAGCGCCACACAGACGCCCAAATCATCCGCAAGGCTCTGGCCGACAAGCACACCGATCTCAATGCCAGCATCAACGCGCAGGAACTGGAGATCACCCAGTACCGCAACGCGCACCACCCGGTCAGTCTGGCAGAGCTGGCCGAGGCGCGCGCCGAGCGCGATGCCATCTGGTACACCATCAAGTCGGGCGACCAGCCCGTGCACGAGTTGGCCGCAGGCTTCGACGTCAAGCTCAGCGCCGCCGACAGCGTGGCTGACCGGCGCCACGACAAAGCCCAAGAGGTCAGCGAACTGCAGTCCAAATTGGACGCACTGGAGCGCCTGAAACAGCTAGCCACGGAAAACGCAACCCGCCAAGCTGCCAATGACGCTGAGCGTGAATTGATGGAAGCGGATTGGGTGCATCTGACGGCACCCCTCGGGTTGGCTGGCCTGCCGCTGGGCGAGTTCGAGCCCTGGCGTGCGGCGCGGGACAAGGTGCTGCACGCAGATGACGACCTGACCGATGCGCAGCAAGCGCTGCGTGCCACACTGCAAACAGCACAGGGCGCGGCTGCCGCCTTGAGCGCGGCGTTACGCAGTGCCCAAATCGCTTTCGAAAGTGCCGCATCCTTCGAAACCCTCATGTTGATCGCGTCCGACGCCGTCGATGGTGCGACTCAAACCAACGCCAGGCTGGACGGACTCATCAAGCAGCGTGAATCGGCTACCGCCGCGTTGGCCAAGCAAAGGGAGAAGGCCGAGAAGGCACAGGCCGGATTGGACGCCTGGGTGGCCGCCTGGCGCGTTGCCACTGCCCAAGTCGGCCTGCCAGAGACCATTGATGTCCCATCTGCGGAAGGCGCACTGACCGTGATGGCGGAGATCGACGACAAGCTGAAAAGCATCCGCGAGATCCGCAAGGCCCGCATCGAAACGATGCAACACGACCTGCGCGACTTCGAGCAGGAGGTGGCGGTTGCGGTGAACGCCGCTGCCCCCGATCTGGTAGAGCAGAACTCCAGCGCCGCCGTCAACGAGCTGACGACAAGGCTTGCCAAAGCGCTTGACGACAAGAAGGAAGCCGAGCGCCTGCGCAAGGAACGGGAGGCGTACGACGATCAGGCGACGCACGCCCGCGCCCGCGTGGACCGGGCCAAAGCCACGGTGCTGCCGCTGCTGCACCTCGCGCAGGTGAACGGCTACGACGAGCTGCGTGTCCTGATCGCCCGCTCGGACAGGCGCCGGCTCGTCGACACTGCAGCGACTGCCGCGCAGAAGGCCGTGGAGGAAGGCGGCGACGGCTTGGCGCTGGAGTCGCTGGAAGGCGAGATCGCGGCCACCGACGCCGAGCAGATTCCGGTGCTGATGGTCGACATCGCCCGGCAGATCGACGGCGTGCGGCAGGAACAGGATGCGCTGACGGCCGAATTGACCAATGCCACGACGCAACTTGCTAGGATTGCCGGCCAGGATCATGGTGCGCGCGCCGAATCCGAGCGCCAGGACGCACTGGCCAAGATGGCCAATGCGGCCGAGCGCTACATCAAGGTCTACACCGCATCACGGCTGCTGAAGTGGGCCATCGACCGCTATCGCGAAACCAAGCAGGGACCCATGCTGGCCCGTGCCGGTGAGATCTTCTGCGCGCTCACGCTGGGCTCGTTCCAGAAGCTGACTGTCGATTTTGAAAGCGAGCCGCTGGCGTTGCATGGCGTTCGCGCCGAAGGCGGGCTGGTGAGCATTGGCGGCATGAGCGATGGCACCTGCGACCAGCTGTACCTGGCACTGCGCATGGCCGCGCTGGAACTGCACCTGGGCCAAGGCCATGCTCTGCCTTTCATCGCCGATGATCTGTTCATCAAGTACGACGACAAGCGTGCCAAGGCCGGGCTGGAGGCGCTCTCCCGGCTTTCCGAAAAGACGCAGGTCATCTTCCTCAGTCATCACGATCATCTGGTGCCTACCGTTCAAGCGGTGTTCGGGAGTGACGTGAACGTCGTCGCCTTGTGAAAGCCGTGTGCCTGAACGGATGACTGTCAGCATTCAACTGCGAGAGGGTCGTGGGGCACCCTCGTGAGTGGCTTGGTAGGCGTCGGATCGCATACCGTGCGATGCGAACGACGCCGCGCGCGCCGGACGGTGGCGGGCACGCATCGAGGAAAGGGGATATCCCACGGCCTGGCTCAAGCGTTATTTCGCCTCCAACCCGATCCGTGCCGAGGCCGTGTTCGGCTAATCGACGAAAGTGCGCGGCGCGTACGGGAGAAACCGGGAACGTCTCGAGCGCGAGACCAAGGGAGGCCGAAATCAAGCGCCTCGAGGCGGAGGCTCGTTTGCAGCAGGAGATGGCGGCAAACTCGGAACGCGAGCGAGCCCGCGCGGAAGAAGACAAGCAACGCGCCTTGGCCTCTGCCCGGACGAGTCGGCGGGGGATGCGCATGGAGGGCCGGAGCCAAGGTAGTTCACGTGGTTGCATCGCTATCACATCGAAGCTGAGATGGTGGAAATTCGCGCGGGTAGCTTCCAGATGGGTGACCTTCAGGGAACGGGTGACGCAGATGAAAAGCCGGTTAGAAAGAGTGGAGTTTCAAAAGCCGTTCGCCATCGGCAAGCGGTGACCTTTGCGGAATACGAGCGGATGCTCTACGCGCACCGTGGCGACACCACCAGTGCATGGTTTTGGAGCGATGATGTGTCGCAGGCGTGGATCTATGCGAATGTGTTCAACCGAGGCATGAGGCAGAACTAGAGCTGCTACTTTCCCGGCAACGATCTGTTCACGCCGCTCGAAAGGCGCACCGGCATCCCCATCGGCAACTTGACGAGCCAGTTCTTCGCCAATCTCTAACCAAACATATTTGAAATTTCAGACAGGGCTTTGGAGGTGTACCAGTCCACCTCAAGGGCGCTCGCACCCGGCGGGCGAGGTTCGACGCCCAGGGCGGCGGCGCGCTTTTGCCCTCGGACGGGACGGCCCGATCCCCACGATCCTCACTTGGGACGCGAGCGATCGGCGACCAAGGCCATGAGCTCCTTCGCGATCCGGTCGAGCGGCAGGATGCGGTCCACCCCGCCGAGCTTGACGCCCTCTTTCGGCATCCCCCACACGACGCTGGTCTCCTCGTCCTGGGCCATGGTGCCGGCACCGGCCTCCCGCATCTCCAGGAGGCCCTGCGCCCCATCGCTGCCCATGCCCGTCAGGATCACGCCTAACGCGTTGGGCCCGACGCTCTGGGCCACCGAGCGGAACAGCACGTCCACGGACGGACGGTGCCGGTTCACCGGCGGGCCGTCGCTCAAGAGACACACCAGGCGCGAGCCCTCGGACACCACCATGAGGTGATGGCTGCCGGGCGCGACATAGGCGTGCCCGGGGAGGATCTCCTGCCCGTCGTGCGCCTCGCAGACTTGCAGCGCGCAGAGCCCGTTCAAGCGGCGCGCGAAGGGCTCGCTGAAAGACTCGGGGATGTGCTGGGCGATGACCGTAGCCGGCGCGTCCTCCGGCAGGTTGGAGAGCAGGTCTTTGATCGCCTCGGTTCCGCCGGTGGATGCCCCGATCGCGATGATGCGTACGACGCGCTGGGTGGCGGCGCGCAGGGGAGGCGTCCTAGGCAGGACGGCTTCGGCGCTCAGGCGCGGGCCGAACTCTTTCAGGGCGCGGCTTGCGCCGGCTTCGCGCGCCTTGAGTCGCGCCTTGGCCGCCACCTTCACCTTGGCGATGAGCTCCTCGGCGAACTCGGACACCGTATGTTGCAAGCTCATGTGCGGCTTGGTCACGAAGTCGACCGCGCCGAGCGCCAAGGCCTCGAGGGTGATGTCGGCGCTCGTCGTCGTGTGCGTGGACACCATGATCACCAGCATGGGCCGCAGGCGCATGATGTTGCGTAGGAAGGTAGCCCCGTCCATGCGCGGCATCTCGACATCCAGGGTCAGAACATCGGGCTGCAATAGCTTGATCTTGTCGCGTGCCAGGTAGGGGTCGGCGGCCGCACCGACCACTTCGATGTCGGGGTCCTGCTGCAGGATGGTCTTGACGACCTTGCGCACCAGCGCGGAGTCGTCGATGACCAGGACACGCACCTTGCGCTCCGATGACTGGGCAGATGAAGGCACAAAGCTCATGGCGGTTCCACCTCGCGAAAACGGGATCAAGACGAGAACAACTCTACTTCGCCCGCGATGGGCTGGACCTGAAGCTCATGGCGGTAGCGGGCCTCGCGCTCGAAGATCGTGTCATTGCGCAAGGCGCGCAGTTTCTTGACCCGCACCCGCCCCCTCTCCGGGTCGTAATACACCTTGCGCGGGTAGATATCGCCCACGTCCTCTCCCGCCAGGGGCAGTTGCTCGGTGCGGATATATTCCCGCACAAATTCGATATTGCGGCGTCCGATATCCGTCATGTTCTTGAGTATCCGGCTGCCCCCTACGATCTTGACCTCGAGGTTTCTACGCTTTACCCCGAGCTTCAAGAGGTCGTTGATCATGTGCTCCATGGCGAAATTGCCATAGCGTGTCGCCGCGTTCGCACCCGGGCCCGAGTAGAGGTCCCGGCGATCGTTGCGGTTCTCAGGCAACATGAAATGGTTCATTCCACCGAAGCCCGTGGCTTTGCAGCGGATACAGGCCGAGACGCAAGACCCGAGCACGGTGACGATCAGCTCCCCGTGCTGCGTCACATAGTATTCGCCCGGCAGGATCTTGGCCGCGAACTGCGCCGTCTGGCGGTCCCAGTAACGCGTCACATGTTCGAATCCGCGCAACACCGGCGGTGGATCCTGGATCGGTGCGGTCCGCAACTTTATCGTGTCGCAATGGATCATCCTTGGTGCTCTCTCCCGGTTCACGCCTCTTTTTGATAGGTGTTCCGATGGATGAGCTTGAAGCGCTCCGAGACCTTGAACAGGCTCTCTGAATGACCTATGAAAAGGTAACCCCGGTCGACCAGGATGTCGGCCATGCGGTCGAACAGCGCCTTCTGGGTGGGCTTGTCGAAGTAGATCACGACATTGCGACAGAAGATGACATCGAAGGGACCCGTCATGGGCCATGCATCCAGCAGGTTGAGCTTTTTGAAGGTCACGAGGGAGGCCGCTTCGGCATCCACCTTCACGAGGCCCGCATTGGACCGCGCGCCTCTTCGGAACCAGCGGCGTAAACGCTCCGCGGATATCCCATCGGTGCGCTCCTCCGGATAGGTGCCGGCCTGGGCTTTCGCGAGCACGTTGGAGTCGATGTCGGTCGCCAGGATCTCGAGGTCCCAGCCGGCTGCTCGAGGCACGCACTCCCGAGCCACCATGGCCATAGAATAGGGTTCTTCGCCGGTCGAGCAACCGGCCGACCACAGGCGCAGGCGCCGACCCGGCGGGTTTCGTCCCATGAGATCGGGCAGGACGGGGCGTGCCAGGTAATCGAAATGGTGCGGCTCCCGGAAAAACCCCGTGAGGTTCGTAGTGATGGCGTTGACGAGCTCGACCAGCTCTTTGTGATCGCGGCGGCGGATGAGGTCGCAATACTCATCGAAGCCCGTGAGCTTGAGGCTCCGCAGACGCCGTACGAGACGCGTGTACACGAGCTGGCGCTTGGCGTCCGACAGCGCGATCCCGGAGTGCTCACGGATATACTCCCTCAGGAGCTCGAAATGCTCGTGCGTGAAATAGAACTCGGCCTGGTGTGCCGTGTGCGACGCGGCAGCCATGATTCAGAACAGATCGATAACGCCGCCTTCGCCAGGCGCAGGCATCATGGGATCCCTTTGCGCGGCCGCGCGGATGGTTGAATCCTCCGGCAGGACGGCATCGGCCAGGCTCCGCTCACAGTCCATGGTGTAATGGGCCCGGATCTCCCGTCGCAATACCTCCCAGGCGGTACGCGCGCCCCGCCTGGAGGGATCGCGCAGTAGCTCGGCGACCGTCCCGAGATTCGACGCGACGTGGGAGAGCTTTTGCGTCAACCGGTCGTGGAACTGCAAGGCCACGACCGCGCGCCGGATATCGTCGGAGAGCATCGTAGACGCCGGTCCATGAGGCGGCCCGGATCCCCCGTCGGAAGTCAGGCCCAGCCCCCCGACGATCGGTTCGATGGCGTTCGCAATGGATACGAACGCGCTGCCCAGGCTGCGCACGGAGCACTCCGCCTCGGATAGGGCCGCTTCGATGTGGGCCACGGCCAAGGTCACGAGCGCCGCCACCTCGGCCTGTTCATTCCAGCCCGGCGTTTGGGATCCGGGACACGAGACGAAGAGCCCGGTGCGGGTAGGGGTCACGCGGATGTATCTCTATAGCGTTCGAGTACCATGCCGGTCTTCCCGCCCTACGGCGACTCATCGGGCGCGGCCAGTCCGAGCAATGCCGAAAGGCCCAAGCCCGCGGCCGATCGCAGCAGGACCTCGCTCGCGCCCCGCCAGACGATCTCGACATTTCGCATTTTCGCTTCCCGAGAGAAGGCGACGAGGAGTTGGATGCCCGCCGTATCGGTCGAGCGAAAGAGCGAACCCCGGCGCCATCCAGATGAACGGCGCCGCCGACCGATAGGATCCCACCGAGTTGCTGTTTCAAACCCAATGCCTCCTGAATGGTGAGCGAGGGGCCCAGTACCATGGGATCCAGGGCCATGGGATCCAGCGCCATGGGATCAAAACTCCTCCCATTCCTTCTCGTCACCCCCGGCCACCGCAACCCGCTGGGCAGGCACCTTGGCCGGACTCGAGGTCGTCTTGGGACGCGCGCTCGGTGTTCCCGACCAGGGGCGTTCGGTGGCCCGCCGTTCTACCGCCGCCAGTGGTGCATGAGCGATGCGCTCCGGGGTCGAGGTGGCGGCCATCTCCTGGAGCTTGAAGAACTCCATGATCTCCGTGAGGTGATTGGCCTGTTCCTCCAGCGACTCGCTGGCCGCGGCGGCCTCTTCCACCAGCGCGGCGTTCTGCTGGGTCGCCTGGTCCATCTGGGTGATCGCTCGGTTCACCTGTTCTATGCCCGAGGACTGCTCCTGGCTCGCCGCGGCGATCTCGGCGATCATGTCCGAGACCCGCTTGACCGAGCTGACGATCTCGCCGAGCGCCGCACCCGACTGGTCGACGAGCTTGGATCCGTCCTCCACCTTCCTCACGCTGTCCTGGATGAGGTCCTTGATCTCCTTGGCAGCCCCGGCGCTGCGTTGGGCGAGGTTGCGCACCTCGGAGGCCACCACCGCGAACCCGCGCCCCTGCTCGCCGGCGCGCGCCGCCTCGACCGCCGCATTGAGCGCGAGGAGATTGGTTTGAAATGCGATCTCATCGATCACGCCGATGATGTCCGCGATACGCTTGGCAGAGGCATTGATCTCGGCCATGGCGGCGATCGCCGCACGCACCACTGCGCCGCCGCGTTCCGCCTGCTGTCGAGCGTTGGAAGAGAGCTGATTGGCCTCACGTGCGTTGTTGGCGTTCTGGCGTAGGGTCCCGGTGAATTCCTCCATGCTCGAGGCGGTTTCCTCCAGGCTGGAGGCCTGCTCCTCGGTGCGGCTCGACAGATCGGTGTTCCCTTGGACGATCTGATGCGCTCCGCTGTAAACCGCGACCGCCGTACGACGCACCTCGATAGTGACCTCGATCAGCTTCTTCTGCATCGTTTTGAGCTCGTGCAGCAGCCAGGCCCCTTCGTCCCGACCGATGACTTTGATAGTGGAGGTGAGGTCGCCCTTCGCGATCGCCGACGCCACCGCCGCCGTCGCTGCCGCGGAACGCTCCACGTCGCGGGTCACCGCGAAACCCAGGACCACGCCCGCCAGCATCAGGAACAGCGCCTGTGCCAGGGTGACATATTGATCATGTCTCAGGTGCTCGACACGCTCTCCCAGGAGGGCGCCCAGAGACGCCGATGCGGTATCGGCCAGCTTGAACGCGGCCGCGATGGCCTCGCTCCCCGCGGCGAAGACCTGCGCCGGCTTGACTTCGATCGGCGCTCCTTCGGGCGCCTGGATCACCTTAACGTCCACCAATTCGGTGAAGTTCCGGGATTTGGTGACCAACTCTTCCCGGACGGCGGCGGATCCCGCCTGCGGCCCCGATACCACCCTCGGTCGGGGGCCGCAGACGCTCGTCGATCGCGTCGAGGGCATCGCGAACCACGGCGAGTCCGCCGATCAGCTCGGCTTTCTGCTCACTCGTCAAACTCCCCGAGATTTGTATTCGTTGGGCCGTGAACCCGGTGGCCTTTCCCCGTAAGACGCCCAGACGTTCTCCCACGACCGGCAACCTGAATACCGCGATGTCGACGAGATGGGCGCTCTCGCGTTCGGAGTCCAGGATCAATCCCGAGGTGTCCGCGATGTAGGCCATGAGATCCTGGAGATCGGCGAGAATGGCAGTATGCCGCTCGAAGCTGTCCTCGGGCCTGAGTGCCAGGGCCTGTGCCTTGAGATTGTCCCAAGCCGTCTTCACGCGCCGCCACGGCTCCGCGCTGCGAAACTCCTGACCGTACTCGGACTCGAGGGCCTCCAGCCCTTCGATGTCCTTGGCGATCGTCGCTTGTTTGGGGGCAATCTCATGGGTAAACGGGCAAGTTTCAGCGTTAGTTGAACACTTGTTTGACATCGACGTGACAAAGTTTCAGCGTTAATTGAACGCTCATGGCTTCCCCTGAAATGGTTTGTTGGGACGAAGGTAAGGTACCTCGCGAAGC
>JALZID010000215.1 GCA_030860485.1 Pseudomonadota bacterium
CACGGTCATCGCCAACAATCTCAACCTGTTCGGACACGACGGCGTCGCTGGCGTCACAGGGTTCACGCCAGGGCCGACCGACCTCGTGCCGAGCGCACCCCTGGGCGCGATCCTCAACCCCACGCTCGGCGACAACGGGGGCCTCACGCGAACGCATGCCTTAGTCGCCGGCAGCCCGGCCACCGATGCCGTAGCCGCGGCCTCCTGTGCGACGGCCAGCGACCAGCGAGGCGTCTTACGACCCCAGGATAGCGACGCGGACACGGTCGCCGACTGCGACATCGGGGCCTTCGAGCTTGCGCTGCCGGCGGTAGAGACCGTGGCCGCCGATCCCAATCCGCAGTCCCGCTGCACCCGGTCTAGGTGCGACATCCTCATCAAGTGCAACGTCGATCAGGCCCTGGGAACACCATGTACCAACCAGATCCGCTTTTTCGTCAGAGAAAGGGATGTCCGACTGAGCGAGGCGTCATCGACCAATCAAGGCGCCACGGAGGCGGCATCGACCACGGCGCTACGCCGGATCCGGTTCGCCTTCGGAGTTGCTAACGTCCCGCCGGGTGAGACGGCGAACGTGAGGCTCAGGCTCACCAAGCGGGCCAAGCAGATCGTCCGGACCAGCACGCGCAGGAGGCTACGGGGCGTCATGGAGATCCGAAACTCGGTCGGGACCGTCAGCTCGACACGGATACGCATCAGGCTCAAATAACAATTCCCGACCGACGGCGGCTGGGCACCGACATGAAGCTCCGGGTGTCATGGAGATCCGAAACGCTGCCGGCACCGGCATCGTAAGCAGCACACGGATCGCGATCCGGCACAAGCGCCGGTAACGGGACCGCCAGGCCGCCGATCCGCTCGCTAATCCCGAGCGGATCGGTTTCCGGGAGCGCGGATCCGGGATAGGATCGCAGCCGGCTCGACAACACCCAAGGACAACCGACCCCGCCGATGTCCAGCACGCCTCCCCCGGCAGCGACCGACGCCCTGCGCAGCGTCCACACCTCGAACCTGCCCGCGCTCTTCGCAGAGTTGCAGGTGAGCCTCTTGGTCTCGACCTACCAGGCCGGGAAGGTCATCCTCATCCGCAACGACGAGGGGGTTGTCAACACCCACTTCCGTACCTTCGGCAAGCCCATGGGGATCGCCGCCGATCGGGCGCGCCTGACCATCGGCGGGACCAACACGGTCTGGTACTACCGTAACCTTCCGGCCGTGGCCGAAAAGCTGGAGCCCGTCGGCAAGTACGATGCCTGCTATCTGCCGAGGCGCATCCATGTCACCGGCGACATCGACATCCACGAGCTCGCCTGGGATGCCAAGGATGAGCTCTGGCTGGTCAACACGCGCTTCGGATGTCTCTACACCCTGGATGCCGACCATAGCTTCTATCCCCGCTGGCGGCCGCCGTTCCTGTCCGCCCTCGCGCCCGAGGACCGCTGTCACCTGAACGGCCTCTGCCTGGTCAATGGCGGGCCCAGATACGTCACCGCCCTGGGGGAGACGGACACGCCGGGAGGATGGCGGGCCAACAAGCGTAGCGGCGGGCTCTTGATGGACATCGACAAGAACGAGGTCCTGATCCGCGGCTTGTCCATGCCGCACTCCCCGCGCTGGTACCAGGGCCGGCTATGGCTCTTGGAATCCGGTCAGGGCAGCCTCGCGGTAGCCGATCTCGAGCGCGGCACTTGGCGGACGGTGGCCCAAGTGCCGGGGTTCACGCGCGGCCTGGACTTCTACGGTCCACTGGCCTTCATCGGCCTGTCACAGGTCCGCGAGACTGCGGTCTTCAGCGGGATCCCGCTGGTCGAGCGCCTGCGGGAGCGCACCTGTGGCGTTTGGATCGTGCACATCGAGAGCGGAGAAACGGTGGGTTTTCTGCGCTTTGAAGCGGGGGTGCAGGAGATCTTCGCGGTGCAAGTGTTGCCGGGGATCCGATTTCCGGAGCTATTGGAGTGGAACGACGAGCGCCTGGCGCATTCCTACGTCCTCCCCGACGAGGCCCTCGCCCTGGTCAAGCTGCCGAGCCCCGAGGAGTTGGCCCGATCCCCGGCGTTCCATTTTCAACACGGGACCAAGTCCTATCACGAGGGCAAGCTCGCCGAGGCGATCGCCGCCTACCGCGAGTGCCTGAGGCTCGATCCGGCCTTTCCCAATGCCCGCTACAACCTGGGCGTGGCGCTCGGGGATGCCGAGGAATACGAGGAGGCGATGACGTGCCTTGAGGCAGTGATGGAGGCCGAGCCGGAACGGCCCGAGACCTACAACAGCCTCGGTTATCTAACCAACCGCCAGCGCCATCCGAAGGAGGCCATCGCGCACTATGAGCGCGCCATCGCATTGCGACCCGACTATGCAGAGGCGCACTTCAAGCTGGGCATGACGCTCCTTCAGCTAGGCGATTACCGGCGCGGTCTCTCTGAGTACGAATGGCGCTGGCAGACGGGCCAGTTCACGCCCTTCGCCTGCCCTCATCCGAAATGGGACGGGGGCCCCATCCCCGATAAGACCTTGTTGATCCACACCGAGCAAGGCGCGGGCGACGCCATTCAATTCGCGCGTTATCTACCGCTCGCGGCACAGCGCTGCCGGAGATTGATCCTGGTGTGCCGGGCGGATCTGATGCCGCTGTTTTCGACGATCCCCGGCATCGCCGAGCTGCGCGAGGCCGGCACCATCCAGGTCTCGGAGTTCGACACCTATTGTCCCTTGCTGAGCCTGCCGCTCTTGTTCGGCACGACCTTGGAGACCATCCCGGACGCTGTGCCTTACCTCGACATCGCGACCTTGCAGAGGCGCAAGACGCCATCGATATTGCCGGTCGGGACCCGACCGAAGATCGGTATCGTGTGGGCCGGGAGCCCGACGTATCAGAACGACCGCCATCGCTCCATCGCGCTCTCCGAGCTCCTGCCGATCCTGCGGCTCCCGGACTTCGATTTCTACAGCCTGCAGAAGGGCGAGCGCTGCCGGGACCTCCTGGGGCTGCCGCCGGACTGCCGGGTACAGGACCTCGATCCGTCCCTGGCGGACTTCGGCGACACCGCGTTGGTCATCGATGCGCTCGATCTCGTCATCACCGTCGATACCGCGATCGCGCACCTCGCCGGCGCCCTCGCCAAACCGGTGTGGACGCTGCTACCGGAAGTGCCAGATTGGCGCTGGGGCCTCACCGATCCGACCACGCCCTGGTACCCGAGCATGCGGCTCTTCCGGCAGGACCGCCGGGGGGACTGGGCAGGAGTCATGGGCCGGGTCTCGGAGGGCTGCTCGGGGGCCGGCGGTGAATGGCGAATGGGAAGGTATACCGCGCAGCCTTGCTCAAAGTCTCCCCCTTCAGAAGGGGGAGATTTAGTGGGGGTAAACGACGCCAGTGCCTGAGACGAGCGCCGTCTTGAGCCTAGGCGCCTTGACCCCCTCCTAACCTCCCCCTTCGCAAGGGGGAGGAACAAGGGGGGGCTCGCCCTTCGCAAAGGGGGAGGAACAAGGAGGAACAAGGGCGGCTCCCCCTTCGCAGGGGGGCGGAAAAAGCGGGGCTCCCGCCCAGCGGCGTCACGCACCAACAACAGGCGCCACCGAACGGAGTGACGGCGCCGCGCACCACAAAGGCGCCGTCCGAGACTGCGGTCGGGGCTCGGCCGCTCCGGGGATCTACTGATAGGCAAGGGTATTCCACCAAGCCCTGGCGGTGGCCGGGGTCTTGCTGACGCGCACACGGACCGACCCGAATGAGCGCCTCTGGCATGCATCAACCCGCCCGCGGTCTCCACCTCTGGAGCTTCCAGGGCAAGACGCGCATCCTCCACTTGAGCTGGTGTGCGTTTTTTCTGTCCTTCGTCGTGTGGTTCAACCATGCGCCCCTGCTCGCGGCAATCCGAGACACGCTCGGGCTCAGCGACGCAGAGATCAAGACCCTGCTGATCCTCAACGTGGCGCTCACCATCCCGGCCCGCATCATCGTCGGGATGGTGGTCGATCGCTTCGGTCCGCGCATCAGCTTCACGGGTCTCCTGGTCGCGGGCGGCGGACTGTGCTTCCCGTTCGCGGCGGCCGAGAGCTACGAGCTCCTCGCCCTGTCGCGCTTTCTCCTCGGCTTCGTGGGGGCCGGCTTCGTGATCGGCATCCGCATGATCGGCGAGTGGTTCCCCGCCCGCCAGGTGGGCCTGGCCCAGGGGGTCTATGCCGGCTGGGGCAATTTCGGCTCCGCGGCCGCCGCCATCACCCTCCCGATCTTGGCGCTCTCCATCGGCGGTGCTGAGGGCTGGCGGTACGCGGTCGCGAGCACGGGCGTGATCACCATCGTCTATGCCCTGGTCTACTATTTGAGCGCCCGCGACACGCCCGAGGGCGCGACCTATTTCAAGCCCAACAAGCACGGCGGGCTGGAGGTGACCAGCCGCGGCGATTTCTTCTGCTACCTCGCCATGAACGTGCCGCTCTACCTCGCGCTGGCCTTGCTGGCGGCGAAGCTCGCGGGCCTCGGCCTCCTGTCGGAGCTGGCACACCGTTCCATCGATCTCATCCTGCTCACCACCTTCTGCTACCAGTGCCTGCGCATCTATCAGATCAACGCGCGGGTGTTCGCGCAGCCGCGCCCCTCGGTACACCGCTACAAGTTCAAGCAGGTGGCCATCCTGAGCCTCGCCTATGCGGTCACCTTCGGATCCGAGCTGGCCGTGGTGTCGATGCTGCCGCTGTTCTTCGAGGACACCTTCGGGCTGTCGTCGGTGACGGCCGGTTTCCTGGCCGCGCCCTTCGCGCTGGTGGTGGTAGTCATGCGTCCGCTCGGTGGTTATGTGAGCGATCGCTTCGGGCGCAAGCGGACGCTCGTCACCGTCATGATCGGCCTCTGCTGCGGCTATGCGCTGATGAGCCAGATCGACACGAGTTGGCCCATCGCGCTGGCCGTCGCGGCCTGCATCGGCTGCGGGTTGTTCGTGCACCTCGGTACGGGCGCGGTGTTCGCCATCATCCCGCTCATCCAGCGCCGCCTCACCGGCCAGATCGCCGGGCTGGCCGGGGCCTACGGCAACGCCGGCGGCGTCGCCTTCCTGACCGTGCTGGCCACCGTGGATACCTCCACGTTCTTTCTCACCATCGCCGCCTCGGCGGCCATCTTGGTCGGGCTGGTCTTGTTCCTCGACGAACCGACCGGGACCATGGTGGAAGTACTGCCCGATGGTACGGTGCAGTTGATCGACGTGACCTGAATATACCGCTTCCCCTCCCCCTTCCGAAGGGGGGTAGGGTGGGGGGTGCCGTGCATGGTATACGATGACGCGCAGCGCGCCATGGCTACCCAGCTTCAAGTCTCCACCGGCCAATGCTCGGACGCCGGGCGCAGGCCGCGCAACGAGGACTTCCACGGCATCCACATCCCGAGCGCCGACCAGCTCGGGACCAAGGGCATCGCCGCCGCGATCGCCGACGGCGTGAGCACTTGCGAGAGCGGCCAGGAGGCCTCGGGGGCGGGCGTGGTCGGGTTCCTGGAGGACTATTTCAGCACCCCGGATTCCTGGTCCGTGCAGAAGTCCGCTCAGAAGGTCCTGACCGCGCTCAACGCCTGGCTTTATAGCCAGGGACAGCGCAACCGCGATTCGGGACGGGGGCTCCTCACCACCTTCAGCGCGGTGGTCTTGAAATCGACCACGGCGCACCTCTTCCATGTCGGTGACAGCCGCATCTACCGCCTGCGCGACGGCGATCTGGAGCGGCTGACCACCGATCACCAGGCCTTCATCGGACCCGGACCGGCGTTCCTGTCCCGGGCGCTGGGCGCCGATGTGAGCGTCGAGATTGATTATCGCAAGCTGCCGGTCGTCGAGGGCGACATCTTCGTCCTGACCACCGACGGCGTGCACGGCTATCTGGACGACAAGGCGATCGGCCGTGTCATAGGGGCCTTCGGCATGAACCTCGGCACCGCGGCCACCGAGATAGTCCGCGCGGCGCTCGCCAATGCCAGCCCGGACAATGCGACCTGCCAGATCGTCCGCATCGACGCCCTCCCGTCGCAGCGTCCCGAGGAAGTCTACCAGGAGCTCACCGAGCTGCCTTTCCCGCCCCCGCTCAGCCCGGGCATGAGCCTCGATGGCTATCGCATCATCCGCGAGGTGCACGCCAGCAACCGCTCGCAGATCTATCTCGCAATCGACAACGAAACGGGCCGGCAGGTCGCGCTCAAGACGCCGTCGGTCAACTACGAAGACGACCTCGGCTATATCGATCGCTTCGTCTTGGAAGAATGGGTCGGGCGACGTATCGACAACCCGCACGTCGCCAGGGTCTACGTCCCGACGCGGGCGTGCAGGTTCCTGTACTACGTCACCGAATATCTACAGGGCGTCACGCTGAGACAGTGGATGCACGATCGACCGAATCGACGCCTCGAAGAGGTCCGCAAGATCGTCGAACAGATCGCCAAGGGGCTCCAGGCCTTCCACCGCCTGGAGATGCTGCACCAGGACCTCAAACCCGAGAACATCATGATCGACTACGCCGGGCATGTGAAGCTCGTGGACTTCGGCTCCACGCGGGTCTCGGGGATCGCCGAGATCACCACCCCGATCGAACGCGTCGGCCCGCTCGGCACCCGCAACTATTGTGCGCCGGAGTACTTCCGCAACGAGCCGGGGACGACGGCCTCGGACGTGTACTCGCTGGGTGTGATCGCCTATGAGTTACTGACGGATGCCCTGCCCTACGGCGAGATGCCGCACGATGGAGACCCGCGCCATCTGGACTATAAGCCGGCCTGCTACCGCAACCCGGCCGTTCCCCAATGGGTGGACGGCGCCTTGCGCAAGGCCGTACACCGGGACCCGAAACGCCGCTACCAGGAGGTCTCGGAACTGCTCCACGACCTCCGGCATCCCAACGCGGAGCTCATCGACCAGACGCCGCGCCCTTTACTGGAGCGCAATCCGGTGGCCTTCTGGCGCACCACGACCCTACTCTTGCTGGTACTGGTCTTCTATCTCTTGTTCCGGCTGGCACCCTAGCATTCTTCCCGTCCTCGTTCCCGAAGGGGGCGATGTAGCGGGGGTAAACGACGGCGTCGGTGCCTGAGACGAGCGCCGTCTTGAACCCCGCTTTGACCCCCTCCTAGCCCGGATTTCTCACCGGTGGTATGGAACAAGGCCGTACCTCGTAGCATAATATGTTCTAGATCAGCAGGTTATGCCGATATACGAGGACGGCCTTATGAACACAGAGTGTAGCGCAGAGCGGATAGACTTTCACGGTCTTAGAGGGCGGGGGGTG
>JALZID010000216.1 GCA_030860485.1 Pseudomonadota bacterium
CGGTCAGGGTGGGTGGGGGAGGGGGTCGCCAGGGATCAACGCGGGCTACGCAGGAGCGCCAGCGCCCGCGTCAGCTTGTCACGCGGTGTGTAGAAATGCGGAGACCAGCGGATGGCGTCCCCACGAACCGCACAGACGACCCCGTGTTCGCGGAGCCTCCGGTACAGGGTGGCGACCTCTCCGTCTCGGGGGCGGAAGCTCACGATGCCGGACAAGCGCCGCTCCGCACCCGGGCTCAGCACCTTGGCGCCGAGATTTTCAAGTTGATCCAATAGATACCGCGTATTATTGATAACCGTTCTACTGATCCCGGCGATACCCAGCTCCTGGATCAGCGACAGGCTCGCCGAGAAGGCGTGGGCACCCAGGAGGTTCGGGCTGCCGCACTCGAAGCGTCTGGCGCTGCCGGCGACACGCCAGGTCTTGCTGTCGTAGTCACCGGGACGGGCCGTCATGTGCCAGCCGTACTCGCTGGGCCTCAGCCGGTCCCAGACGCGTTCGGCGACATAGAAGAGCGCGATGCCCTCGGGTCCGAGCAGCCACTTGTGGGCGTCGGCCGCCACGAAGTCCGCGTGACAAGTCGCGACATCCAGCGGCAAGGCGCCCAAGCCCTGGATGGCATCGACACAGAACAGGATCCCGCGCGCCCGGCAGAACACCCCGAGCGCGTCCAGATCGACGCGGAATCCGCTCGCGAACTGCACGGAGCTGATGGTGAGGAGCCGTGTGTGCCGATCGCAGGCGGCCACGAGCGCCGATTCCAGATCGCCGTCCGGGGGCAGCGCGACCTCACGCAAGGTCACGCCGCGCTCCGAGAGTGCCTGCCACGGGATGCGGTTGCTCGGGAACTCCTCTGCACAGGTGACGATGTTGTCGCCGCGGGACCAGCACAGGCCGCCGGCCACGAAGGACAGCCCCTCGGAGGTGTTCTTGAGGAGCGCGATCTCGTCCGTCGATGCGGCGTTGATCAAGGACCGAAGCTGGTCCCGCAGCCTGATCTCGGTCTCGATCCACCGCTCGTAGTGCAGCGGCCCGGAGACGATGTTCTCTTGCGCGAAGCGCTGAACGGCCAAGGCGGCGCGGCGCGGCCAGGGCGAGACCCCGGCGTGGTTGAGATAGATGAGGTCCTCGGGCTGGGGGAACTCGAAGGCCAGATCGGCGGGGGTCACGACCAGAATCAGGACGAGGCGGGGGGGGTCGGCATAGGCTAGTTCGTATAATGTATATTATGTTAAATATGGTGCCCTCACCGCGACAGCCGTCTGGCGAACACCTCGGCCGGGAGCGCCGCATCGAACAGGAAGCCCTGACACCTGAAGCAACCGTATCGGCACAGAAGCAGGCGCTGCGCCTCGGTCTCGACCCCCTCGGCGACGACGCCCAAGCGCAGGTTCTTGGCCATGGCGATGATCGCCTTGACCAACGCGGCGTCGCTGGGATCGACCGTGAGGCCCCGCACGAAGGACTGATCGATCTTGAGCGTGTCGATGGGAAAACGCCTGAGGTACCCCAAAGACGAATACCCGGTGCCGAAGTCATCGACGGCGAGCGCTACGCCGAGCTGCGAGAGTTCCGTCACCGCAACGAGCGTTCGCTCCTGGACCATTGCGCCCTCGGTGAGCTCCAGACCCAGGCAGCGCGGCGGCATGCCCGTGCGTAGCGAGCAGCTCCGACAGGGTGTGCACGAACCCCGGGTCGGTTAGTTGCCGCGGGGAGACGTTGACATCGATCCGAGGCACCGAAAGCCCCAGCGCCATCCAGTGCTTGATCTGGCGCAGCGCCTCCTCGATCACCCAGCGACCGATCGCATGGATCTGGCCCGTCTCTTCCGCGATCGGGATGAAGCTGGCGGGCGAGATCCAACCCCGTTCGGGGTGCTTCCAGCGTAGCAGCGCTTCGGCTCCGACGATCCGGGTGTCTCGCGTCTGGACCTGCGGTTGATAATGGAGCGTAAGCTCACCCTTGCGCAGCGCGCGGCGCAACTCGTTGTCCAGAAACAGGCGCTCGCGAGCGGCCGCGTCCATGGCCTCGGTGAAGAACTGGTAGGTATTCCCGCCCCGGTCCTTCGCCTGATACACGGCGGTGTCGGCGCGTTTGATCAGATCGGTGACGTTGGTTCCATCCCACGGATATAGGGTGACCCCGATGCTGGTCGAGACCTCGACCTCCTGGCCCTCGATCAGCGCGGGCCTGGCGAGGGCCGCGCGGACCTTCTCGATGACCACCGCCACCGCTTCCGCAGCGGCTTCCCTATCTCCGGGGAGGTCCGGGACCAGCACGACGAACTCGTCGCCTCCCCAGCGCGCCGCCGTGTCGGCTTCGCGCAGGCAGCGCGGGAGTCGTTCGGCGGCCTCGCGCAAGAGGGCATCGCCTGCCGGATGCCCCAGCGAATCGTTGACCGCCTTGAAGCGATCGAGGTCCATGAAGAGCACCGCCACACCCCCTACGGCGCGGCTCGCCCGCGCGATCGCGATCCTGAGGCGATCCTCCAAGAGCGCGCGGTTAGGGAGGCCGGTGATCGGGTCATAGAACGCGAGCTGATGCACCCGCTCCTCATGGCGCTTGCTCGCGGCACGCGAGGCGGCTTCCGCGAGCGCCCGCTCTACCGCCGGCACCAGCCGCGAGAGCCGCTGTTTGAGCACATAGTCCGTAGCGCCGGCCTTGAGCGACTCGATCGCCGCCTCCTCGCCCAGGGTGCCGGAGACGAAGATGAAGGGGACCTCGGGCCAGCGCTCCCGAACGCGCGCGAGGGCCGAGAGGCCATCGTAGGAAGGCAGGGCGTTGTCCGAGAGGATGATATGGTAGCCGCCGGCTTCCAGCGCCGCGGCAAACGCCTCCGCGGTCTCGACGCGGTCGAGCTGGCAGACGGTGCCCGCCTCCGCGAGCAGCGCCTCGACCAGCGCCGCATCCGCCTCGCTGTCCTCCAAATACAGCACGCGCACGGGGGTCAAGTGTTGTCCTTCCCTCCGGGTGTCGGCGTCGCCGATCCCTAAAGCGGCGGACGCTCGTTCAGCACCGCCCAGAAGTACCCGATCCTTCGGACGGCCTCCGAGAACTGCTCGAAGTCCACGGGTTTGACCACAAAGGCATTGGCCCCGGCCGTGTAGCTCTCGACGAGATCGTGCTCTTCGCGTGAGGAGGTGAGCATCACGATGGGGATGGTCTTGAGGGCCGGGTCGGCCTTGATGGTCTTCAGGACCGTGAGTCCGTCCACCTTCGGCATCTTCAGGTCCAGCAACACGACCGCCGGCGAGCCGCCGGCACGGTCTTCGAAGCACCCGCGCCGGTACAGGTAATCGAGCGCCTCGGCGCCGTCGTGGAGCACCACGATCTCGTTGGCGACCCGATGCCCGGCGAGCGCCTCGAGGGTGAGCTCGACATCGTTCGGGTTGTCCTCGACGAGCAATATGGTCTTGCGCCCGTTCATGCCCTCCGCTCTCAGACCGGCCACGGCGATCGGGGCCCGACCCCGGGTGTTCCTTAAACCCTTGTGCTAAACAGCATAGCACCCCAGCTTGCAGAGCGCTTGTGAAATAGTTCCTTCGAGTCTATGCCGCTGGCGGAAGCTCGCGGGAAGATCGGTCGGCTGCTCGGCGGGCGGCGACTCGTCCGGCGCTAGCCCCGAGGCTCGGCGGCGAGGACGCCGCCATGCGGCAGGGCGACGTAAAAGCACGCGCCTCGATCGACCTCCCCTTCCGCCCACACCCGCCCGCCATAGCGATGCACGATGCGCCGGACGGTGGCGAGCCCGATCCCCGTGCCCTCGAACTCGGCGCTGGTGTGCAGGCGCTGGAAGACGTCGAAGAGCCGGTCCACGTAGCGCATGTCGAAGCCTACGCCGTTGTCCCGGATGAACAACACGATCTCGGCACCCTCGCGCCTCGCGCCCATCTCGATGCGGGCCTGGGGCCTCGGGCGGGTGTATTTGAGGGCGTTGCCGATGAGGTTCTGGAGCACCAACCGCAAGAGCTGCGGGTCCACCTGCACCTCGGGGAGATCGCCGATCGCCCAGGCGATGTCGCGGCCCGCGGTCTCGGGCTCGAGGGTTTGCAGCACGTCCTCCACGAGGTCTCGCAGACCCACCCGCGTACGCCTGAGCTCCGTGCGCCCGAGCCGCGAAAACGTGAGGAGGTCGTCGATGAGCTCGCCCATCTGCCGCGCGGCCCCGGAGATCTTCGTAAGATACTGCCGACCCTTCTCATCGAGGCTGGCCTCCAGGTAACTTGCGAGCAGGCTCGCGAACCCGTCGATATGGCGCAGCGGCGCGCGCAGGTCGTGGGAAACCGAATGAGAGAAGGCCTCGAGCTCCTGGTTGGCGGCCTTCAGGTCGCAATTCTTCTGCTCGAGCTCGGCGAGCAGATGTCGCGCTTCGCGCTCACGTTGGACGAGTTGCTCGGTCTGCTTGCGGACCAACTCGGTCTTCTTGGCGAGCTCCACGAAGGTCAGCACCTTGGAACGGAGGATCTCGGGGTCGATGGGCTTGAACAGATAGTCCACCGCGCCGACGGCGTAACCGCGGAACACCTGCGCTTCGGTCTTGTGCCCGGCGGTGAGGAAAATGATCGGCGTGTACCGTGTCCTTTCGCGCTGGCGGATCAGGCCGGCGGTCTCGAACCCATCCATCCCCGGCATCTGGACATCGAGCAGGATCACGGCGAATTCGTGTGAGAGAAGGCGTCGCAGAGCTTCGCGGCCCGATCGCGCCATGACCAGGTTCTGCCCGAGTGGCTCCAACATGGCTTCGAGTGCCAACAGGCCCTCCGCCTGATCGTCCACCAAGAGGACGTTGACCTTGCCCTCGAACTCCACAGCTAGCTTCCCTTGGCCCGGCAAAGCTCGATGAGCAGAGGAGCGATCTCGGACAAGGGCAAGACCTTGTGCACGCTCGTTGCCGCGATGGCCGCGGCCGGCATCGCCCCGCTCTCCGCGGTGGCGGGATCCTGGACCAGGACCACACCGCCTCGGGCCTCGATGAGGGCCGCACCTCGGGCACCGTCACCCGTGCTCCCCGTCAGGATGACGCCGATGACGCTAGCGCCAAAGGCGTAGGAAGCAGACTCGAACAGGACGTCGATGGAAGGTCGAGAGTGGTTGACTGGCCCCTCGGTCGACAACGCCAGTCCGTGGCTGTCGACCAGCAGGTGATAGTCCGGCGGCGCAATGTATACCTGGCCGGGAGCAAGCCCGATCTTGTCTGTCGCCTCACAGACCGGGAGTGCGGAACACGTCTGGAGAAGCCTGCTGAATACGGCCTCGGACGATACGTGACGGTGCTGGACGACGACAACTGGGGCCGGAAAGTCTTTCGGTAGACCGCCGAGCAGCATTTGCAATGCGCGCAAGCCACCCAGGGATGCTCCCACGACCACGACCTTGGCCCCCACTACCGCATCCGCTGATAGAGCCGCTCCGCCCCATCCAGCTCCTCGTAACGGGGCTCGTAGCGCATGAACCTGAGCGACTCGCCGCGACCGAGCCCCAAAACGCCGAAACGGACCAGGCTCTGGCGTAGCACCTCATGCACCCGCTCCTGGAGCGCCGGGTTGAAGTAGATCATCACGTTTCGGCACAGCACGACGTTGAACTCGTTGAACGAGGCGTCGGTCACCAGATTGTGTTGCGCGAATACGATGTTCTGCTGGAGCCAGGGCCGGAGCAGCGCGCTGTCGTCGCTGGCCGTGTAGTACTCGGAGAACGCGCCCTGGCCGCGCGCCTCTTGGTAGTTCGCGGTGTATTGCTTCATCGCGGCGAGCGGATAGACACCCGCTCGCGCATGACGCAGCACTGCCTCGCAGAGGTCGGTAGCGTAGATCCGGCAGCGCCCGTAGATTCCCTCCTCGTGGAGGAGGATGGCCACCGAGTATATCTCCTCGCCCGTCGAACAGCCCGCGTGCCAGAGGCGCACGAAGGGGTAGGTCTTGAGCAAGGGCACTACCTTCTCCCGAAACGCCACGTAGAAGCCCGGGTCCCGAAACATCGCCGTGACGTGGACGGTGAGCCCCAGGAGCAGCCGCTCCATGCAGGTCGGATCATGCAGCGCCCGCTCCTGAAGTCCGGAGATGGTCTTCAGACCCTCGGCTTCGACTTGGGCGAGGATGCGCCGGCGCAACGATGCCCGCGCGTAGTTGCGGAAATCGAAACCATAATGCTCGTAGATCGCCTCGAGCAAGAGCGGGATCTCGATGTCGTCCAACGAGCTCATCGCAATGTGCTTCGCTACCTGTTAGCGCGTCGAATTACTAGCCAAAGATACTTGAAATTATATACTCTTTTCGATCCCTAGAAAGTAAGCGTATCTAAGCATGAACTGAGTGGAGCCGCATGCATGGTATCGGCAGAACCATTCAGGAGCACGTCATTCCGTACATGGAATGTACGGGATCCAGCGCCATGAAAGGCATCCGTGCACCTGGATCCCGGCCACTCCCTGGCCGGAATCACGGTCGCGTTAAGAGTCGATACACCCCGCTTATCGAGACAGCCACACCCGGAGCAGCGACAGGAGCTGGTCAACGTCGACGGGCTTGGCGATGTAGTCCGAAGCACCAGCCTCGATGCACTTCTCGCGATCGCCCTTCATCGCCCTGGCGGTCAGCGCGATGATGGGTAGCTTCTTAAACCTGCCGATCTTGCGGATCTGGCGCATCGTCTCGTACCCATCCATCTCGGGCATCATCACGTCCATCAGGACAACATCGACCTCGGCGGTTTTCTTGAGGAGCGCGATGCCGTCTTTGCCATTCTCGGCGTGGAGGGTCTGTACGCCATAGCGCTCGAGCACGCTGGTGAGCGCGAAGATGTTGCGCACGTCGTCGTCGACGATGACAACCTTGCGGCCTATGAGGATGGGTTCGCTGCGCCGCAGCTCGCTCAGGAGCCGCCGCTTGGGCTCCGGCAGATCCGCCTCGACCCGGTGAAGGAACAGCGCCGTCTCATCAAGCAGCCGCTCCGGCGACCGGGCGGTCTTGAGCACGATGGCCTGCGCGAATCGCTTGAGCTCCGTTTCCTCTTTGCGGGTCAGTTCCTTGCCGGTGTAGATGACGATCGGCAGGTCGGTGAGCCCGAGCTTGTCCTTGATTTCCTCCATGAGCGCGAACCCGTTCATGTCGGGCAAGCGCAGGTCGAGCACCATGCAGTCGAAGCCCTGATCTTCGAGCGCTGTGAGCGCCGCTGCCCCGGTGCCGACGGCCACCGTCTCGACGTCCTGGTGGCCGATCAGCTCCACGATGCTTCTCCGTTGGGTGTCATCGTCCTCGACGATCAGGAGCTTGCGGACCGGGCGCTCGATGAACCCCTGGATGCGGCTAAAGGCCTCCTGGAGCGCCTCCTTGCTCGTCGGCTTCTGGAGATGGGCGAGAGCTCCCAGTCGAAGGCTCTTGGCCGCATCCTCCTCCACCGAGATGATCTGCACGGGGATGTGTCGCGTCTTGGGATCGTGCTTGAGCTGGTCGAGCACCGTCCAGCCATCGCGCTCCGGCAGATGGAGATCCAGCGTCACGGCGCTGACCGGGTACTGGTGGGCGAAGACGAGTGCGCGCTCCGCGCTTCCAGTGACGAGGCCCCTGAACCCCCGCTGTCGGGCCAGGTCGAGTAGGACCTGGGCGAAGGGGGCATCGTCCTCCACGATCAGAAGGACGCGGTCGCCCGGTTGGATCGTCTTGCGGTCATCTTCGATCTCGGTGTCCTCGGGCTCGGGGATCTTGGGTAGAGTTTCCGCGACGGTGGGCGGCAGCGCCACCCTGGTTTCGGCCGTGGGAGTCGGCACCGCGGGACTAGCGGCCTTCTGGCGCCTCGGCGGCACGTAGTTGAGCGGCAGATACAGCGTGAAGGTGCTGCCTCTGCCCTCAGTACTGTCGAGCCGGATTTCCCCGCCGAGCAAGTGCGCCAGCTCGCGGCTGATGGAAAGCCCGAGCCCGGTCCCGCCATACTGGCGGGAGGTACCGCTGTCCGCCTGCTGGAACGCCTCGAAGATGCTCTGCTGCTTCTCCCTGGAGATGCCGATCCCCGTGTCCTCTACCGCAAACGCCATGACGGTCTGTGCCTGGGTCAAGCACTCGTGGTCGGGACTCCAACCCTCCGTCGCCGCCCCAATGCGGAGCAGCACGCCTCCCTGCTCGGTGAACTTGAAGGCGTTCGAGAGCAGGTTCTTGAGGATCTGCTGGAGGCGGCGATCGTCGGTACGCATCGCCCGCGGTAGGCCGTCGAGGTCGAGCTCGATGCGATACTCGAGGCCCTTCGCCTCGGCCACGGGACGGAAGCTACTCTCCGCGAAGTCCCGGATCGCCTCAAAGCCGACGATACCGACCTCGATCACGACGGCGCCCGCCTCGATCTTCGACAGATCCAGGATGTCATTGATGAGCGAGAGCAGGTCGCTCCCCGAGCTGTGTATGCTCTGGGCGTACTCGGTCTGCTTGGCGGTGAAATTCTGCTCGGCATTCTCGGAAAGCATCTTCGAGAGGATGAGCATGGAGTTCAGCGGCGTGCGCAACTCGTGCGACATGTTCGCGAGGAACTCCGACTTGTACTTGGAGGTGAGCGCGAGCTGCTCGGCCTTCTCCCGGAGCAAGCGCCCGGCCTCCTGGACCTCGCGGTTCTTCTGCTCGACCTCCGCATTCTGCTCGGTGAGGAGTTGCGCCCGCTCCTCGAGCTCCTCGTTGGCCGTCCGCAGCTCTTGCTGCTGCGATTTGAGGCGCTCCTCGGACTCCTGAAGCGTCTTGGCCTGGGCCTCGAGCCGCTGGTTGGTCTCCTGCAACTCCTGCTGCTGGCTCTGGAGCTCTTGGGTGAGCGCCTGCGACTGCTTGAGGAGCTCCTCGGTACGTGCGCTCGCCTGCACCGAGTTCAGGACCACCCCCACGCCCTCCGCGAGCTGATCCAGGAACTGGAGGTTGACCTCCGAAAACCGCGTGAAGGCGCCCAGCTCGATGATCGCCTTGACCTCACCTTCGAAGAGCGCCGGCAGGACGATCAGATCGAGCGGCGTCGCCTCGCCAAGGCCCGAGCTGATCTGGACGTAGTCCGAAGGAACGTTCGTGAGGAGAATGCGCTCCTTCTCGAGCGCGCACTGCCCGACCAGCCCCTCGCCCGGCCGGAAGCGATTCGCCAGGCCCTTCCGCTCCTTGTATCCGTAGCCCCCCAGGAGCTTGAGCGAGTACTCGCCGTCCTTCGAGGCGGGATCCTGCTCCGCCAGGTAGAAAGCCCCGTAGTGGGCCTGTACCAGCGGCGTCACCTGGGAGAGGAGGCTCTTGGACACGGTCAAGAGGTCGCGCTGCCCCTGGAGCAGGCGCGTGAACCTGGCCACGTTGGTCTTGAGCCAGTCCTGCTCTCGGTTCTCGCGCGTCGTCTCCCCGAGGTTCTTGATCATCTGGTTGACGTTGTCCTTGAGCGAAGCCACTTCGCCGGCCGCCGCGACAGTGACGGATCGCGTAAGATCGCCCTGCGCCACCGCGGTCGCGACCTCGCCGATCGCCCGTACCTGCGCGGTGAGGTTGCCGGCGAGCTGATTGACGTTATCTGTGAGGTCGCGCCAGATGCCGGCTGCGCCCGGGACCTGGGCCTGGCCGCCGAGTTTGCCGTCGATGCCGACCTCGCGCGCCACCGTCGTTACCTGATCGGCGAAGGTCGCCAAGGTGTCGATCATCGCGTTGATCGTCTCGGACAGCTCCGCGATCTCGCCGCGCGCCTCCAAGACGAGCTTGCGCTTGAGGTCCCCGTTGGCGACGGCCGTGACGACCTTGGCGATGCTGCGGACCTGGTTGGTGAGATTGATCGCCATCACGTTGACGCTGTCGGTCAGATCCTTCCATGTGCCCGCCACACCCTTGACCTGGGCCTGGCCGCCGAGCTTACCCTCGGTGCCGACCTCACGCGCCACGCGCGTCACCTCGCCGGCAAACGCGTTCAATTGATCCACCATCGTGTTGATGGTGTTCTTGAGCTCTAGGATCTCGCCCCGGACGTCGACCGTGATCTTCTTGGACAGGTCGCCTCCCGCGACGGCCGTCGTGACCTCGGCGATATTGCGCACCTGAAGCGTCAGGTTCGACCCCATCAGGTTGACGTTGTCGGTGAGGTCCTTCCACGTTCCGGCCACGCCCTGGACGAAGGCCTGACCGCCGAGCTTGCCCTCGGTGCCGACCTCGCGCGCCACGCGCGTCACCTCGCCGGCGAACGCGTTCAGCTGATCCACCATACGGTTGATGGTGTTTTTGAGCTCCAGGATCTCGCCGCGGACCTCGACGGCGATCTTGCGCGTGAGGTCGCCGTTGGCGACGGCCGTGGTCACCGCCGCGATGTCGCGCACCTGCGCCGTCAGGTTCGAACCCATGGAGTTGACGCCGTCGGTCAGCTCCTTCCAGACTCCCCCCACCCCCTTGACCTGCGCCTGCCCTCCGAGCTTGCCGTCGGTGCCGACCTCGCGCGCCACGCGCGTCACCTCACCCGAGAAGGCGTTCAGCTGATCAACCATGGTGTTGATGGTGCGCTTGAGATCGAGGATCTCGCCGCGGACGTCGACCGTGATCTTCTTGGTGAGGTCGCCATTCGCCACGGCCGTAGTGACCTCGGCGATGTTACGCACCTGCCCCGTGAGGTTCGAGGCCATGCGATTGACGGTGTCGGTGAGGTCCTTCCACGTCCCCGCCACCCCCTTGACCTGCGCCTGCCCGCCGAGCTTGCCCTCGGTGCCGACCTCCCGCGCCACACGCGTCACCTCCTCGGCGAAGGCGTTGAGCTGGTCGACCATCGTGTTGATCGTGTTCTTCAGCTCCAGGATCTCGCCGCGGACATCGGCCGTGATCTCCCGGGTCAGGTCACCGCCCGCGACCGCCTTCGTCACCTCGGCGATGTTCCGGACCTGTCCGGTCAGATTCGCGGCCATGAGGTTGACGCTGTCGGTGAGGTCCTTCCAGGTGCCGGCGACGCCGCGCACCACCGCCTGGCCGCCGAGCTTGCCCTCGGTGCCGACCTCCCGGGCGACCCGCGTCACCTCCGACGCGAAGGTCGAGAGCTGATCGACCATCGTGTTGATGGTGTTCTTGAGCGCCAGGATCTCGCCGCGCACGTCGACCGTGATCTTGCGGGTCAAGTCCCCTCGCGCGACGGCCGTCGTCACATCCGCAATGTTGCGCACCTGGGCGGTCAGATTCGAGGCCATCGCGTTGACGCTGTCGGTCAGGTCCTGCCAGGTGCCGGCGACACCACGCACGACCGCCTGACCTCCGAGCTGCCCCTCGGTGCCGACCTCGCGCGCCACGCGCGTGACCTCCGCGGCGAACGACGAGAGCTGGTCGACCATCGTGTTAATGGTGTTCTTGAGCTCCAGGATCTCGCCGCGCACGTCGACCGTGATCTTGCGGGTCAAGTCCCCTCGCGCGACGGCCGTCGTCACATCCGCAATGTTGCGCACCTGCCCCGTCAGGTTCGAGGCCATCAGGTTCACGCTGTCGGTCAGGTCCTTCCAGGTGCCGGCGACGCCCCGCACCGTCGCCTGGCCGCCGAGCTTGCCTTCGGTGCCGACCTCGCGCGCCACACGCGTGACTTCGGAGGCGAAGGTCGAGAGCTGATCGACCATCGTGTTGATCGTGTCCTTGAGCTCCAGGATCTCGCCGCGGACGTCGACGGTGATCTTCCGGGAGAGATCGCCGTTGGCCACGGCCGTGGTGACCTCGGCGATGTTGCGCACCTGCCCCGTCAGGTTCGAGGCCATCAGGTTCACGTTGTCGGTCAGGGCCTTCCACACTCCTGCGACTCCCTCGACCACGGCCTGACCGGCGAGCTGCCCTTCCGTTCCGACCTCGCGCG
The DNA here is from genome assembly GCA_030860485.1 of Pseudomonadota bacterium. NCBI lineage: Bacteria > Pseudomonadati > Pseudomonadota > Pseudomonadota bacterium. The sequence continues at coordinate 11,803 of JALZID010000216.1, forward strand.
CCACACGCGTGACTTCCGACGCGAACGATGAGAGCTGATCGACCATCGTGTTGATGGTCTTCTTGAGCTCGAGGATCTCGCCGTAGACGTCGACGGTGATCTTCCGAGACAGATCGCCGTTGGCGACCGCGGTCGTGACCTCGGCGATGTTGCGCACCTGCCCCGTCAGGTTCGACGCCATCAGATTGACGTTGTCGGTGAGGTCCTTCCAGACCCCCCCCACGCCCTTGACCTGCGCCTGGCCGCCGAGCTTGCCCTCGGTGCCGACCTCGCGCGCCACACGCGTCACCTCTCCTGCCAAGCCGTTGAGCGCGTCGACCATCCAGTTGATGGTGTTCTTCAGCTCCAGGATCTCGCCGCGCACATCGACCGTGATCTTCTTGGTGAGGCTGCCGTCGGCGACCGCGGTCGTGACCTCGGCGATGTTGCGCACCTGTGCGGTCAGGTTCGAGGCCATCTGATTGACGCTGTCGGTGAGATCCTTCCAGACGCCGCCGACGCCCTTGACCACGGCCTGCCCGCCCAGTTGCCCCTCGTCGCCGACCTCGCGCGCCACACGTGTGACTTCGCCCGCGAAGGCGTTGAGCTGGTCGACCATGGTGTTGATGGTGTTCTTGAGCTCGAGGATCTCGCCCTTGACGTCGACGGTGATCTTCTTGGCCAGATCGCCGTTGGCAACCGCGGTCGTGACCTCGGCGATGTTGCGCACCTGCGCCGTGAGGTTCGACGCCATCAGATTGACGTTGTCGGTGAGGTCCTTCCAGACACCGCCGACGCCCTTGACCTGTGCCTGGCCACCGAGCTTTCCCTCCGTTCCGACCTCGCGGGCCACACGCGTGACCTCACCCGCGAAGGCGTTGAGCTGATCGACCATCGTGTTGATGGTGTTCTTGAGCTCGAGGATCTCACCCTTGACGTCGACGGTGATCTTCTTGGCCAGATCGCCGTTGGCGACTGCGGTCGTGACCTCGGCGATGTTGCGCACCTGCGCGGTCAGGTTCAAGCCCATGAAATTCACGCTATCGGTCAGGTCCTTCCACACGCCTGCGACGTCGGGCACCCGCGCCTGGCCGCCGAGCTTGCCTTCGGTGCCAACCTCGCGCGCCATGCGCGTGACCTCGGACGCGAAGGCCCGGAGCTGATCGACCATCGTGTTGATGGTGTTCTTGAGCTCGAGGATCTCGCCCTTGACGTCGACGGTCGCCTTACGGGTGAGGTCGCCACGGGCGATGGCGGTGGTGACCTCGGCGAGGTTGCGGACCTGTCCCGTGAGGTTCGAAGCCATCGCGTTAACGCTATCGGTGAGGTCCTTCCAGGTTCCGGCCACGCCCAGGACGACCGCCTGACCGCCGAGCTTGCCCTCGGTACCCACCTCGCGCGCGACCCGTGTGACCTCGAGTGAAAACGTCCGCAACTGATCGACCATCGTGTTGACGGTGTCCTTGAGCTGCAGCATCTCGCCGCGGACGTCGACCGTGATCTTCTTGGACAGATCGCCGGTCGCGACCGCCGTCGTCACCTCGGCGATGTTGCGGACCTGGGCCGTCAGGTTCGAGGCCATCAGGTTGACGCTGTCGGTGAGGTCCTTCCAGGTTCCGGCCACGCCCGGGACCGCCGCCTGACCGCCGAGCTTGCCCTCGGTACCGACCTCACGCGCGACCCTTGTCACCTCCGAGGCGAAAGAACCCAGCCGCTCGACCATACCGTTCACCACCTTGGCCGTGGAGAGGAACTCGCCCTTCAGAGCACGACCTTCGATCTCGAGGGTCATCCTTTGGGACAGGTCGCCCTTGGCGACCGCGCCCAATACCCGCAAGGTCTCGGAGAGTAACAGTGCCAGAGCGGCCTGGGTCCCGTTGTTCGAATCGATGGATCGCTGCCAGCCGCCCGCGCCGGCGGGCAGCCTGGCCCGCTCCGTGACGTTGCCTTCCCGAACGGCTGCCCCGATCCGGATCCATTCGGCGTTGAGCTGCTGCTCGATCTCGATGACCTCGTTCAGCGTATCGGCGATCTTGCCGGCGATGCCCGTGTGTTCGAGCGGCATGCGCACCGTGAAGTCGCCCTTCTTGAATGCGTTGAGGACCTTGAGCAACTGCTTCTGGTCCAAGGTGTCGGTCGTCAGCTCGGTCGGCATGGCCTTCCTCCTGTGGAGCGCGCGTGCCTGCGCTCCGGTTCACTTGTGTCTACTCGCAACGCCGCGCTTCGCTGGACTATGGCCAGCCCTCGCGACGTGCCCGCGCGGCGGCACGGGTATCCCTTGCGTTTAATCGCAAGCAGATGCTGCCGGACGCTTGGGCTCTTCATGCCCACTTCCTCCCTCAGCTCCTTGAGCGTCGCGGCGACTCGTCCGGCGCTAGCCCCGAGGCTCGGCGGCGAGGGCTGCCGCCATGCGGCAGGGCGACGTAAAAGCACGCGCCTCGATCGACCTCCCCTTCCGCCCACACCCGCCCGCCATGGCGATGCACGATGCGCCGGACGGTGGCGAGCCCGATCCCCGTGCCCTCGAAATCGGCGCTCGTGTGTAGGCGCTGGAAGACGCCGAAGAGCCGCTCTACGTAGCGCATGTCGAAGCCGACGCCGTTGTCGCGGATCGAAAAGATGGTATCATCGCCGTCCCGGGTTGCGCTGATTTCGATTCGGGCCCGCGGCTTCGGACGGGTGTACTTGAGGGCATTGGCGACGAGGTTCTGGAACACGAGCCGCAAGAGCCGCGGGTCTCCTTGCGCCTCGGGCAGCTCGTTCATGATCCACTCTATGGCACGGCCCGCGGTCTCGGGCTCCAGGAGCCGCAGCACCTCTTGCACCAGGCCGGAAAGGTCCACGCGCGTCCGCCGGAGCTCCGCGCGCCCGATCCGCGAGAAGGTCAGAAGGTCGTCGATCAGCTCGCCCATCTGCCGGGCCGAGTCGGAGACCTTGGCGAGGTAGCGCCGGCCCGTGGCATCGAGGCTCGAATCGAGGTGCTTGGCGAGCAGGCCCGTGAAGCCGTCGATATGGCGCAGCGGCGCCTGGAGGTCGTGCGAGACCGAGTAGGAGAAGGCCTCGAGCTCCTGGTTGGCCGCGGCGAGCTCGGCGATATGTTCGCGGACGCGCCGTTCCAGCTCTGCGTTTTCCAGGCGCAGCCGCCGCACGGTCAGCGCGCGCGCGAGCACGGGCACAATGACGCTCAATTTGAAGGGCTTCAGGATGTAATCAAGCGCGCCACCCTTCATGGCCTCGACGGCCGTGTCAATGCTGCCATGGCCGGTCATGATGATGCCGATGAGGTTGGCATCCATGTCCAGCGCCGCTCGAAGCAGGGTGATGCCGTCCATTTCGGGCATCATCAAATCGGTAAGCACGAGGTCGAATTCTTGGCCGCGCAACACCGCCAGGGCTTCCTTGGCTGAGGTAAAACCCGCGGTGACATAGCCCTGTTCCTCCAGGGTGTCGCACAGGGCCGTCATCTGGGCCGCTTCGTCGTCCACGATTAGCAATCTCGGTCGGGCAGTGGCGTTCATGGGGATCATGCCGGGGGGCTGTCCGCCGTCAGCTCGGCCAGCGCCATGCGCAGGTGGAGCAGTCTGGGGGGCTTGTTGAGCACGCGATCCACGTGCGCTGGGATCTCGTCCTCGGTGATGAGTCGCTGGCCCCAACCGGTGAGCAGGATAACCAGTGTGGACGGTGAGGCCGATTTGACGGCGGCGGCGACCTTGCGCCCGTCCACAAACGGCATCCCCAAGTCGGTAATCACCACCGCGAAGGGTTCGCGGCGCTCTTGCGCGGCGACAAATGCATCAATGCCCGCCTGCCCGCCGTCGGTAGTGGTGACGTGATGGCCGTCGCTTGCCAGCGTGTCCCGCAGCGATTTGATCAGGAGCGGGTCATCGTCTACGACGAGGATGCGCAGGGGCTGGGCGGGCCGCAGCGAGGCCGAGGGACGGACCATTGACACCGCGGCCGGAGCAGCCGGCGGGAACACGAGGCGCGTCGTAGTGCCCTTGGCGGGTTCGCTTTCAATTTCAATCTCCGCGTTGTGGCGCTGCACCATACCATAGACCATCGCCAGTCCGAGGCCCGTGCCACGTTCGCCCTTGGTCGTGAAAAATGGCTCCAGGCAGCGGCGCTTCGTCTCCTCGTCCATGCCTATCCCCGTGTCACACACTTCCAGACGAACGAGCGTCACGGACTCCTGCTCGTCCGCCGCTCGTGGCGGGGGAACAGCGCGCGTGCGCAAGGTGAGCGTGCCGCCTTCGGGCATCGCATCCACGGCGTTAAAAATGAGGTTGGTGAGGGCATCACGGATTTCGCTCGCGGCGCCCATGATGACGGGCAGGTCCGACGCCAGCTCGGTTTGCATGCGGATGACGATCCCTCGCTCTTGGGGCAGATCGCGCCAGCGGGCGCGCGTCAGATCAATCACTTGCTCTGCCAGGTGGTTGAGGGAAACGGGCTCCAGAAGCAGTTGTGGCTCGTGCTCGCGGTAAAATTCCCTCATGCGCGCAACGGTCTCCGCCACGCCGTCGATGGCACGCTGGATGGTGGCGAGGTAATCGCGCGCGCGGGCGCTCAAATTAGGCTCCTGCTCCAGCAGTGATTCGGTGTAGAGGACCACCGGCGAGATGGCGTTGTTGATGTCATGAGCGATGCCGCTGGCCATCTGCCCGAGCGCGCGCAGCCGCTCCTGTTGCATGACGGTGTGCTGAGTCTGGCGGAGATCGTCGTAAGCCTGTTGCAACGCGTCGTAGAGGGAGACTTGATGCGCGGCCAGCGCGACGTGCTCGCTCAATTGCTGGAGGAACTCGCATTCGGCGCTGGCGAAGCTGTCCGGTGCTTTGCGAGCGACGACGAGCACGCCGAATACCTTGTCTTCGACCAAGAGCGGCGCCGCCACGAAGGCACCCAGTCCGCCGCTCGCCAGCCGTTGCGCAAACGGAAAGGGCACCGCACTGATATCCGGCTCATACACGAGGTGGCCGCGCATGCAACGGGTCAGGCCGTTCTGGTCAACGGGGATGCGCGCCTGACACCGTGGATGCACGGGCTTCAAAGACGCCGTACGCGCAGTAAACGATGCCCTAGACTATACGATGCAAGCCTTTGGGAGAATAGATACATCCATCCTGAGCTCGTATTATCCAAATAACAACGCCCTTCATTACTGTGTAGCACGTGCATACCGTTGCGGCGATGTCCTCGATTTGAGCCCCTCTGTCAAGGTGATTACCACTGATCTCACCAATACCGCACATTGGGCCAAGGGCGGCACATGCCATTGGGGGGATGGCGATGGCTTTCTCGATACGGCCTTCGCGTGCTCAACTCTATTGATGCTCGGGTACGAGGGTCCCGAAATCGATGCCGGAATGACCTACTTGCTGTCCGGCCAGGATCCGGTCACAGGTGCTTGGCCGGCCGAAGTGTTCTCCGTTGCTCACTTCCCATATGGTGACAGACTCACCTGGCAATCCAGCGCGCTCACGACAGCGATGGCCGTAGAGGCCATTTGTCGGTGGAAGGACAGAGGGCTACAGACTAATAAATTGCCTAATTGCGAGACTTGAACGGACGGGTCGCCGTGATCACCGAAGCAGGTGGACGGTCGAGGAGCTGGGAGAAGGAGGCGCCGCGTCTGGCCGACGTTGCCTTCGATCTGGGCAACCCGAAGGGGGGCTGATATGGCATGCGACACCCCGATCAAGCTCTCTGACCATCACCTCGGTGGGCCGGCGCTTCGCTGAGCCACCCTGCCTCCCGGAGGAACTGCTCATGGCTGCACCGACCATGGATCACCTGGAGCTGACGGATCTCTCGGATCCGATCATGTTCACGAACCCGTTCCCGCGCTACGCAGAGCTACGCCGCAACGCCCCCGTGTCCCGCGTCAGGTCAAAACAGCTCGTGCGGCAGGGCGGCTACCTCCTCGCTCGCTACGACGACGTGATGATGCTCCACACCGACAAGCGGTTCTCGAACGACTTCATGATCAACGGCCGTCCCGGTTTGATGAAGCTCATGCCCCGGATGTTCCGCCT